>NZ_JBFUBH010000003.1:0-283260 GCF_056405855.1 Pararhizobium sp. P1_E7
TCGAAGCTCAGGGACGAACTGCTCAACGGAGAAATCTTCTACACGCTCAAGGAAGCGAAGATCATCATCGAGGGCTGGCGGCGACACTACAACACCGTGCGTCCGCACTCGTCACTGAACTACAAGCCACCGGCACCTGAAGCCACCGTGTGGCCGCGCGTCAGAACGGCCCAGCTTCAACGCCAGCAGTGGCGGTCAAACCCAGCATGCACTAACATTAAACCCGGATCACCCGATGGGGGCAGACCAGCTCCTTCGAGGTGGCGGCTTCTTACGATCTGGTGAAGGGATTTGCTGTTGGCCGCACCATCTTCGGCGAGGTGGCGCGCTCCTGGTTAACCGGCGAGATCGAGGACGAAACTGCCGTGGCGGAGATGGCACGACGCTACACCCGGCTTTGCGAGATTTGGGACGCGGCGCGCAAAGCTGCAAAGGAGAATTGATATGACGACGATCCGGTTGACGGCCGCGCAGGCCATGGTTCGCTGGCTTTCGGTGCAGATGACCGAAGAAGGCGATCGTTTCATCGAGGGGATGTGGGCCATCTTTGGTCACGGCAATGTCGCCGGTCTTGGCGAGGCGCTGCAAGGTATCGGCAAAGCGTTGCCGACCTGGCGGGGGCAAAACGAGCAGACCATGGCCCATGCTGCAATCGCCTATGCAAAGGCAAGCAAGCGCAAGCGTGCCCAGGCGGTTACCTCATCTATTGGTCCCGGCGCCACCAACATGGTGACGGCGGCGGCCCTGGCCCATGTCAACCGCCTGCCGGTTCTTTTCATCCCCGGCGATGTCTTCGCCAATCGCCGTCCGGATCCTGTGCTCCAGCAAATCGAGGATTTCGAGGATGGAACGGTCTCAGCAAACGACTGCTTCCGGCCCGTCAGTCGCTATTTTGACCGGATCATGCGACCGGAGCAGTTGCTGAGCGCGCTGCCGCGGGCACTGCGCGTCATGACCGATCCTGCTATCTGTGGGCCGGTCACGCTTGCCTTTTGCCAGGACGTGCAAGCCGAAGCCTATGATTGGCCGGAGAACTTCTTCGAACCGACCGTGTGGACAATCCGCCGACCCGAGCCGGATGCTCGAGAACTCGAGAGGGTTGTAGATATCATTAGGTCTGCGAAAAACCCGGTGATCGTCTGCGGTGGCGGTGTGATCTATTCGGAGGCCGAAGGGGTGCTGGGTGAATTTGCAACGCGCCATGGCATTCCCGTCGTCGAGACGCAGGCCGGTAAGTCGGCGTTGGCGCAGGCACATCCGATGAACTTCGGTGCGGCAGGTGTCGATGGATCCGCCGCCGCCAATGCACTTTGCGAAAGTGCGGATGTTGTCATTGGTGTCGGTACCCGTTTCCAAGATTTTACCACCGGTTCCTGGTCCCTGTTCCGGCAACCGGGTCGTAGACTCCTCTCAATCAATGTACAGGCCTATGATGCCGGCAAGCATGGTGCTGTCGGGCTCGTTGCAGATGCTCGCGTCACACTGGGAAAACTTTCCGCATCGCTCCAGGACTATAAGGCTTCGGCATTCGACTCGAAGTCTCGTGTCGAATGGTTGGCTCGTGTCGATGCCCATTGTGCTGCTCCTGGTGAAAAACCGGAAGGCTATCGACCGACGGATGCGCAGGTCATCGGGGCCGTTCAGCGCATATCCACCGAGAAGACCATAGCGATGTGCGCCGCCGGCACTATGCCTGGCGCTCTAAAATTGCTCTGGCAACCAGCCCAAGGTGGGTACCACATGGAATACGGCTATTCTTGCATGGGTTACGAAGTGGCCGGGGCGATGGGCATCAAGCTTGCTCTGCCCGAAAAGGAAGTCATCTGCTTCGTCGGCGATGGTTCCTACATGATGGCCAACGCCGAGCTTGCAACTGCAGTCATGCGGCGCGTGCCGTTCACGGTCGTCCTCACCGACAACCGCGGCTATGGCTGCATCAATCGTTTGCAGATCGGCTGCGGCGGGGAAGAGTTCAACAACATGTACAAGGACTGCAATATCGAAGAGCAGCCGGAGATCGACTTCGTCTCCCATGCAGCTTCGATGGGAGCTCATGCCGAGCGCGCCACGGGTATTGCCGATCTGGAGCTCAAGATTGTCGCTGCGCGCGCCCGCAACCAACCAACGGTCATCGTCATCGACACCGACGCTACGCATGGTCCCGGAGAAGCAGGAGGCGGCCATTGGTGGGACGTCACAGTTCCAGAGATCGGTCGGACCGACAAAATCGCGGATGCCCGGTCGCGCTATGTCGAGAACCAGGCGCGACAGAACCTCCTCAACTGAGATTGCTTATAGCCCCGCTGCGGTCTGCGGCTGCGGCGAGTTCAATGAGGGAAGAAACCCTATGTCCGATCTGCTACGCAAACCCTTTGGAACTCATGGCAAGATCCATGAGATTACCCCTCAATCGGCCGGCTGGCGCTATGTTGGGCTTTCGCTTTATCGGCTGCGCGAAGGCGACAAAGTCGGTGAAGCGACCGGCACGAATGAAGTGATCCTTGTGGTGGTTGAGGGCAAGGTCGCGTTCGAAGCTGCCGGGAAGGACTGGGGCATCCTGGGGGAACGAATGAACGTCTTCGAAAAAGCGCCGCCACATTGCCTATACGTGCCGAATGGCGAAAACTGGGAAGCTTTGGCCGTGACCGACTGCACCATCGCCGTCTGCGCGGCACCCGGCAAAAGTGGCTACGAAGCTCGCCGCATTGGGCCCCACGGCATCACACTTACCGAGCGCGGCAAAGGTACCAACACGCGCTACATCAACAATATTGCTATGGAGAATGACGATTATTGCGACAGCCTTTTGGTCACGGAAGTATTCACGCCGGCGGGGCATTGGTCGAGCTACCCGTCCCACCGTCACGACGAAGATGATTTCCCTCGGATCACTTATCTGGAAGAAACCTACTACCACCGCCTGAATCCGGCCGATGGATTTGGCATCCAGCGGGTTTATACGGATGATGGCCTACTGAACGAAACCATGGCGGTCAGGGACGGTGACGTCGTTCTGGTGCCGCGCGGTCACCACCCCTGCGGTGCGCCTTATGGCTTCGAGATGTACTATCTCAATGTGATGGCCGGTCCGCTGCGCAAATGGCGCTTTGTTGCCGATCCTTCGGTAAAGTGGATCATGGAGCGTGACAGCAAAGAGTGAGAACCGCAAATTTGGAATGTGAGGGGATATGCATTGGCCACCATGATGCCAGGCGGTCCAGCGGAAAAGTCATGCGAGACTCGGGCTGGGTGATGCGTTTGTGGAGCGTCTGAAGAAGCTTGGCACTACGTTCCAGGCCGCCGTTCTCGCGCAGCGCATAGCCGTTGATCAAGGCCTTCAACGCGTCGCGATTGTCCCCACCCGCTGTCACATCTCCGGCAGGCCGGCCTTTCGGAAGCCGTCGACAAAGTGGTCTCGTACAGATGCATCGCGCAGCGGCTGGGAGCTGAGCCAGTGGCCGATCGTGAAATGAGGGTGGGCGATCAGGAACAATTCTGCTTCTCGCCGCGCCTCCTCACGGTGGCCCAATTGCGCAAGCGTAGCAGCCAGGAATTTGCGTGAGTTGGTACGATACGTGTCTTCCCTGCGGAGTGTAGCGGTTGCCGCCTCATAGTCACGCGCGGCGTATTGCGCCTGCCCAAGATGACAAAGATACCAGCAGGTTGGATAGGGATTGAGCCGTAGAGCTTTTTCGATCTGCGCTAGTCCGTCGGCAACCCTGCCGTCCAGCACGGATATGTCCGACATGGCGGCCCAGGTGTCGGCGTGGTTGGGGTCCAGCTCCAGGGCCTTGGCGAAGGCGGTCTCCGATTCCTCCCATCGCCGCTCATAAGCCAAAATGGTCCCCAGAACGTAACGGCAGCCGGCATCGTTGGGATCTAGTTTGACCGCCTTCTGCGCGAACGTCGCCGCCATCCGACGGTTAGGATCTTCGGGCTCGCCGAAATGAGTCCAGGCAAGCCAACGGTTATACGCGAGCAGACCGAGCGCCTCGGCATATGATGGCTCGAGCTTAACCGCGCGTTGGAGCAGCATATAGGCCTCACGCTCAGTTTGCGGCGACTCTTCCGTCAGGCGGCGGGCGCGTACACACAGATCGTACGCCTCAAAGTTCTTCGGCCGATTGCGCTGCTTCGGGATGGTCAGCCGGCCGACGAGGGCTTCAACAATCTTGGCGTTAACTTCATCCTGTAATTCGAAAACATCTTCCATCGTCCTGTCAAACCGGTCGGCCCACAAGTGCTGGCCACCAAGTGCGTCGATCAATTGGGCATTGATGCGGACACGGCCCATTGCGCGTCTGGCGCTCCCCTCCAGGACGTAGCGGACGCCGAGTTCCTGGGCGACCAGCCGTATGTCGACCGGCTTGCCCTTGTAGCCGTACACGGAATTGCGCGCGATGACGAACAGGCCAGCCGTACGGGAAAGGTCGGTGATCAGGTCTTCGGTCAAGCCGTCGACGAAAGGCGCGTCCGCTTCATCCCCACTCATATTCGTGAACGGCAATACAGCGATCGAGGGACATTCGGGCAGCGGCAACATGCTCTGCAGCGCATCCGGCCAATGCCACACGTGGACCGGGCGGGTCAGGTTCTTTAGGTAGCGTTCGCCTGCATCAAAGAACCGGTCGCCGATCTTGCCGACGATCTCGCCGTGAACTTTGGCTGAAATGCAGATACCTCCCGGTGCGGCCTGCGTCTCGAGGCGCGCCGCGACATTGACGCCGTCGCCGAGGACGTCTGAACCGTCGTCAATGACATCTCCCAGATTGACGCCGACACGCAAAAGCAGGCGCCGGTCTCCGGAAGCCTCAACAGCAGTGGTGGCCCGTTGCATTTCCAACGCTGCTGCGACCGCATCCACCGCGCTACCGAATTCGATTAAGAATCCGTCGCCCATGACCTTGAAGATGCGACCGTTGTGACGCATCACAGCCGGCTCGATAACGCCAGAACGGAGTTCCCTGAGGCTCGCCAGCGTGGCGGCTTCATCAGCCTCCATCAGGCGTGAATATCCCACCACATCGGCAACGACGATGGCGGCAAGGCGACGTTGAAGAGATCGATCCGTCATGTGAGGACAAGCCTAACGACCGAATTAGCAAGTTATTGTTCAACCGCGGGTGAGTCAACAAGTGGTAAGAGGTAATGTCCAGGCGATCTCTACCTCCGTCGAGCCGTCATCCTTCTTTGTAACCGACGGCGTCGAGGTGGACGACTCGGAAATGAGTATCCACGGAAAGCGGGCGGTTCTTGAACGTCTGATGACGGGCGGCGAGCGGGGGCTGCGGCGGAAGTGCCCAGTTCTGTTCGCGAAATGTCGTTCCGGGGGAGACCCGAACTGCAACTGCGCTAAGTCTGCATGTCTGGCTAACTCTCCAGATACGGCCAGTCTCCTTCCGGCCCCCTTCCGATTGAGACGCCACGATTTTTGGACAATACTGCCTCCGGACACGATTTGCGGTCATCCAATCGACACGCCAAGACCGCCTCTTTCCCTGGTCGTGACTCCAATCTCCGCAGGCCATCGCTATCGGGCGAGGGACCACCTCAGAGCGTGTCGATCAATCCTGCGGACATCCGCATGCCCCTCTCGCTCCATCCTCGCGCAAGCTATCTGGGTGACTTTGGGTGGTTACCCAACATGCCGTTAACTCCTTGTTAACCATTCCCTCGCTACAGCCATGCAACGCAAAATTAACAAAGTTGAATGATGTGTTAACCCAACCTCGCCCAATCCGTCTTAAGGGACGATCGTTCCTCGCACTTGCCTTGAACCCCGAGATGCCGGTCGATGATTGGCTGGTCCAGCTGGATAATCTCGCGGCCCGATCGGCTGGTTTCTTCCTTCGGAAACCAATCGTACTCGACTTGACTAACCTCGACATCGGGCAAGACGAGCTTCGAGATCTCGTGGCCAAGCTTGCCACGAGAAAAGTCCGCATCATGGGCATCGAGGGCGCGAAAGCTTCTTTGCTTACTCCCGATCTGCCGCCCGCGTTGACCGACGGGAAAGGTACTTCCGACGTCGAAATACCCGCCGTCGAAGAGTCCTCTGCCCAGGCGGCAGCGGCAAATCTTGCACTTACGGTCTCCGCACCACCACGCGCTAATTCATCCGTGGTCGTAAGCCAGCCTATTCGCTCGGGCCAGTCGCTTCACCATGCGGAAGGGGATGTCACTATCGTTGGTTCGGTGGCGTCTGGCTCCGAGGTGGTCGCGGGCGGCTCTATCCATATCTATGGGGCCTTAAGGGGCCGCGCCATGGCGGGGACTATGGGCAATTCCACGGCACGAATCTTTTGCAGGAAGTTGGAGGCGGAGCTAATCGCGATTGATGGCTTCTATCTGACGGCCGAGGATCTTGAGCCAAGTTTGCGCGGGAAAGCAGTTCAGATCTGGCTTGAGGGCGAAACCATAAAAGTGGCCGCGGTGATCTAAATCGATGAGTTTGGAAAAAAATGGAGATGATATGGGCAAGGTCATAGTCGTTACGTCTGGCAAAGGCGGCGTCGGCAAAACGACGTCCACGGCCGCGTTGGGTGCCGCGCTCGCGCAGAACGGCGCGAAGGTCGTGGTTGTGGATTTCGACGTCGGCCTACGCAATCTCGATCTCGTCATGGGTGCGGAACGGCGTGTCGTGTACGATCTGGTGAACGTCATCCAGGGTGAAGCGAAACTCACGCAGGCCCTGATCCGAGACAAGCGCGTGGAAACACTGTTCCTACTTCCGGCGTCACAGACCCGCGACAAGGACAATTTGACGCCCGAGGGCGTGGAGAAAGTCATCACGGCACTCAAGAATGCTTTTGACTGGGTGATCTGCGACAGTCCGGCGGGCATCGAACGCGGAGCAACGTTAGCCATGCGCCACGCGGATGTGGCCATCGTCGTCACCAATCCGGAGGTTTCTTCGGTTCGTGACTCGGATCGCATCATCGGCCTGTTGGATTCGAAGACGTTGAAGGCGGAGAATGGCGAGACGATGGAGAAACACCTCCTTCTGACCCGTTACGATTCCGCGCGCGCCGAACGAGGGGATATGCTGAAGGTCGATGACGTGCTGGAAATCCTTTCGATCCCGCTTCTTGGGATTATTCCGGAGAGCATGGACGTGCTGCGGGCATCTAACGTGGGCTCTCCCGTCACCTTGGCTGACGGTCGTAGCGCTCCGGCAATCGCGTACTTCGAGGCTGCCCGTCGACTCAACGGCGAGGCGTTGCCGGTCGTTATCCCCGGAGACAAGCGAGGCTTGTTTGGGAAAATTTTCGGTAGGAGAGCTGCATGAATCTCCTCCGAATGTTTTCCCGGCAGCAATCCGGAGCGGCCGCGCGCGAGCGACTTCAAGTCCTTCTGGCGCATGACCGCGCCTCCACGGGCGATTCCGAACTCGTAACAAAGTTGCGCGACGAAATACTCCGCGCGATTTCCAAGCATATGGAAGTCGACGCCGATAAGGTCAGCGTGAAATTAGAACGGGGCATCCCGGTGTCCACACTTTTCGTCGACGTCGAAATCCCCCATGATGCGGAAAGGAAGGCGGCCTAAGAGCCGCCTTCACAACGACAAATTCCTGCTGGCCCTACGTCTTCAAAAGCCTGTCCACGATTGCCGGGATAAGGTGGCGCGGGCCAGGCCCGTCAGGGCAGCGATGTATGCGTCCATCACAATTCTCCTCCCGGAACGAGTGTGGCGTGCCCAGGAAGATGACGAGGCCGCGCGCAGGCAAGCTTCCTGCGCGGCGGGTTCGTCGTCCGTAGGTCTACCCTGCCAGGGGTGGGCCTACCCAGCCTCCGCGCTCAGCAGCTCCTGTTGCGCATCGTCAAGGATCGACAGCGGAACAGCTCCCGACTGCAGGAGCGTCCTTGCCCGGTTGAAAGCCAGTATCCTCTGCGCGAGGACGGCCTGAGCCGACCCCACGGCGGCGCGGGCCACGCTTACATCCGCCTGTTGTTCCGTGTCGTTGAGCCGCGCAAGGATGTCGCCGGCTCTGACATGCGATCCCACCTCCGCCTTTCTCTCAAGCACTCGGCCGCTAACCCGAAAGGAGCGTTCGGTCTGGACCGGCGCCTTGACCTCGCCGGTGATTTCCGCATGCGGTTTTCGGTCGTCGCGCGTGTCACCTAACAACGTCTAACAATGCATAACGTGCGGTTCCGGCCAAGCCGAAGTATCTCATTGGGCAAGCACCGAGGTGCAGACGCTCAATCAGCAACTAAGGGAAATTCGCTATGACCTCCAAGGTTCTCTTTACTGGAAAGACACACAACACCAACGGCCGCGACGGCGGTACGCGCAGCAGCGACGGTCAATTGGACCTCAAGCTCAAGCAGCCGCATCCCGCTGCGGAACACCTCTTCGGCGCCGCCTGGTCAGCCTGCTACATGGGCGCGATAGAGCTTGCCGCAACGGAGCGGCAGATCAAGCTGCCGGCCGGAACATCGGTCGATGCAGAGATCGATTTGAACTCCAATGAGGGCAATTACTTTCTCAGCGCTCGGCTCAATGTCAGCGTACCCGGCATCGATCCTGTCGTTGCGCGCGAATTGCTCGACGCCGCGCACACCATCTGCCCGTACTCCAAGGCGACGCACGGCCACGTCAATGTTGCGACAAACCTCATCTGAACGATTCCCGTCGGGGCCGCCTGTCCAGGCAGACCCGACCATCCAATCGCACGCGAGAGGCTTAAGTCTCACGGCGTATTTTAAAGGAACGGAACAATGACAACGAAGCTTGCAGGTAAGGTAGCAGTCATCACAGGCGGCAGCGCCGGCATCGGGCTTGGCGTCGCAAAGCGCTTCGTGGAGGAAGGCGCACAGGTTTTCATTACCGGTCGTCGCCAGTCGGAACTCGACAAGGCCGTCGAGGAGATTGGAGAACACGCTACGGCAATTCAGGCCGATGCCTCCAAACTCGCCGATATCGACCGGATCTACGAGGTCGTAAAGGCAAAGGCCGGTCGTATCGATATCCTCCTTGCAAATGCTGGCATGTATGAATTCGGGCCACTCGGCGAGATCACCGAAGAGCACTTCGACAAAACCTTCAATACGAATGTTCGCGGTGTTCTCTTTACGGTGCAGAAGGCGCTTCCGCTGCTATCGGCAGGCTCCTCGGTGATCCTGACGGGGTCGGTTGCATCCATAAAGGGCCTGCCGGCCTTTTCCGTCTATAACGCGACCAAAGCGGCGGTCCGTTCGTTTGCCCGTAGCTGGATTGTCGATCTGAAGGGACGTGCGATCCGAATTAACGTGCTGAGCCCTGGCAACACACAAACGCCAGGCCTTTCAGGTCTTGTCGACAAGAGCGTACGCGATGCGATGAAGGAGAACGTGCCGCTAGGCCGCTTGGGCACGCCGGACGATCTCGCCAAGGCCGCCGTCTTCCTGGCTTCCGACGACAGCAGCTATGTTACCGGCATCGAGCTCTTCGTCGACGGCGGGCTAGCCCAAATTTAATCGAGGCGGCGGGTGTACCACCCGACACATTCGCCGCGACGCCACCAGGGAAAAGGATGAACGCAAGATCACTTCTTTCCGAGGCGGACCCGATCGGCGCCCTTGGTGTAGACCTCAGCCTGCTGCGTCGTTGACCACCGAACTGAGCCATCAGTTCGTGCGTCGTTGCGCCGCCGTTTGCAGCGAGGGTAGCTGGCAGCTTGCGGATGCCGTGGGCAGTTGAGTGCGTAAGCAGCGGCCTAGACATTCACAATATTATGGATGGCGATTTGATCCACCTTAATATTATTAATCATGAATATATCGAAGTGTATGCGTCGGGTTTTTCTAGTTGCGTGCGCGAAATCTCTCGACTAATTTAGATTAACAAACAATTAACAACTCTTGGGAGGTCAGACTAAGAAAGGGATTGCGCTCACCTGGCGTGAGCAAAGCAACACAGTACCGACGATGATTAAAATCGTCGCTAAATACATTTTAAATACTAAATTTGAGTTTGCCTTATCAGATGGCATTTGGGGGGAATTATGACTGATACCGTTTTCAATATGTCCGGCAGCATCGCTTCGCAAGCGACGCTGTCAAAAGCCTATGACGCCTGGCTGACCGGGGAGGTCCTCTCCCTATCGGAAAACTTGGCCTTTGATGCCCACAAGGACGGCATGGCCGTCAATGAAGCCGTCGCTCTGCGTTCGGCCATCGAGGCTGGTTCGTTTACCCTCGGCGACGTCTTTACCGCCGCGCAGTCCAAGACTGGCGCTATCGCCGACATTGCCGGCACGCCTGCCCCAAAGGTGACGGTGACTTATCTTGTCGATGGGGTTTCCAAGACGCACACTTTCAACCTCGCCGATTTCATGAGCGGCCAGGCAACCTCGACCTGGAAAGACTCCGGCAAGAACGGGCAGTACCACAGCCGCGAATATCTGACCGACGTCAACCACGATTTGCCTGCGGATTACGACGCGAATTGGGATAATCCGCCGCCGCCCAATCTGGCGCCTGTGGCTTCTGACTTCGATTTCGGCAGCCTTTCCGAGACAGCCGCCAACCCGGATGGCAGCAAGGCCAGCGGTGACTTTGTTTCCGTCGTCGATCTGGACGATCTGGTGACGGACGACCACGATCAGGGCGCACTGACCTTCGCAATCGACTCGCTACCCGCCGGCGTCACCTATGACGCGGACACCCATCAGATCTCCGTGGATCGCAATTCTTCCGCCTTTGATCACCTCAAGCTGGGTGAAACCGAGAGCTTTGAAATAGCGTATACTGCCACGGACAGCGGCGGCCTGTCGGATACGGGTAAGCTCAGTTTCTCGATCGTCGGCACCGCTGATCTGTATCATGAGGAAGACACCTTCAGCTTTGCCAAAACCGATTCATCCGAGCAGGGTCGGGGTTTCACCGAGAACTTTGCCATCGAGGAGGGGTCGAACTACAGCGGCACCGTTACGATCTGGGGTTCTGCCGATCTGAATGCAAAAAATGAAAGCCTGACGGTTACCGTCGAAGGCGGCACCGGTTGGAATACAGTTGGCGCCGATTCGAACTCCAGCGGCACTGAACAACTGACTGGCTACTCGCATGATATTGCCGTCAATAGCGTCGCTTTCACCGATGGCAACGTTGTGATCAGCGGCGAATTTTCCCAGCAGGTCGCCAACGGATCGACGATCAATGTCGAGCTCAACTACGCCTACTGGGCGTGACCTGAAAACAGCAAAGGACCAGGACGCCTTCGAACCGTGACAAACTCTCAAGTCCTCGCGCGGGTGACCACGGATGTACTGGCAGCGGCGGGAGACGACAGCCGATTTCAGACGGGACAGGGGCAGCTTGGCGAAAGGCATATTGCCGATCGTTCCCTCAGACCTTCGATCCGCACTCGAACGTCTGAGCGTGGCCATCTCTCACGCCTGGGGGATGGCCTGCGGCTCTTTGGGCCTCTCGAAGCGTACCGGATATCTCCAATCGGGTAATCTTGCCTCCCGCGTGTGGTCTGCCAACGGTGAGGGGGGCGATTGAAATAGCGAAATGAAAACAATGACGCATTTTAGGGGGGGCTCTTAAGCCTTTGATCTCGGCCAAGACTACGACAACCTCCGGGCCCACCATTTTTGTTCATCGTCACATCAACCCGTGACTGTCGTCGCGCAAGTCTGGATTCGCCCTCGCACAAGTCTGGCCTCGAGAAATCCGACCGACCTCAGAACCAAAGGCAATGCTGATCTAAAATCGGTAATTCGGCAGACGCGGTCGTTCCAACTGCCGAGTGACCGATGCCAGACGCACCGCCTTATAAGTGCCAAGATCAGATCGTCAATCTACGGTTGTTCTATTTAGTTTTATTTGTATTTTTACGTGTATTCTGCATTTCCCGGTATTGTTTCCCGGTTTCGAACCAATAGCGCATAGGTTAAATATCGATGTTGCTTTGCACTCAATAGGTGCGTTTCGCTTTTTTCACTAAAATAACGGTTGCTTGAATTACGTTTCGATTAACTACGGCGCTTTACCCCCGTTTAGAGTTTCGCCCCTACTGTCCGCCCCCTGAGGGAATACATCGGCTCCAGATCATGCAGGTTGTGGAGACAGGGGGATCACAGTGCGCCTATTGAAGAAGCTGTTTGCCGACCGGACGGGCAATTTTGCCATCATGGGGGCCATCGCCATCGTTCCTATTCTTGGCTGTGCCGGCATGGCGGTGGATTTCAGCCGCGCCATGGAACTCAAATCACGTTTGCAGAATGCCGCCGATGCCGCGGTGCTTGGATCGATCGCGGAAAAATCTGCAGGCGTCGCGCAGGCAGTCGGCATGACCTCGGATGGGCCTGTGCCGCTCAGCGAGGCGGAGGCGGTAGCGCTTTTCAATGCCCAAGCCGAAGCCAAAAAAAGCGCGCTGCAGGAAGCGGGTATCGAGAAGGAAAAGGTCGAGGCCGAGGATATGAAGCTCGATCTCGTTCAGGCAAAGGTCACCAAGAACGGCAAGGATATCAACGCCCAGCTGACCTATCAGGCAACGTTGAAAACATCCTTCCTGCGCATCATCGGCAAGCAGAGCATCACGGTTGCCGGGTCTGCCAAAGCGGTGTTCCAATCGCAGTCCTTCATGGATTTCTACATGCTGCTCGACAACACGCCGTCCATGGGGGTGGCCGCGACACCCGCTGATGTCGACAAGATGATACTGGCAACGAAGAGTGTCGCGGATTCCGGTTCCAGGAATTGCGCATTTGCCTGCCATATTGTCTCGGAAAAAGGCGTCATAGATACGACCAGCAATTATTTCGTCGCCAAGGCGAAAGGCGTCGCCATCCGGATCGACGTTGTCGCGAAGGCCGTCAAGGCTCTGACGGATGAGGCTGAACGCCAGCAGAGCTACTCCAATCAATTCCGCATGGCCGCCTATACATTCGGGGAAACGGCACAGGACGTGAAGCTGCTCAAGGTGGCGGACCTGTCGGCCGATCTTTCCAAGGTGAGAACCGGCACTCAGAACATCAAGCTGATGAGCATTCCCTATCAGGGATACAACAACGACCAGCAGACGAGCTTCGACAGTGCGTTGACGAAAATCAGTGCGGAAATCAGCGCGCCGGGCAACGGGACGACGTCGGCCAATCCTGAGAAAGTCGTGTTCTTCGTTTCCGACGGTGTGGGCGACAGCAACAAGCCGAAGACCTGCACGAAGAAGCTTACCGGTACACGCTGTCAGGAGCCGATCGACATTACCTATTGTCAGGCCTTGAAGGACCGCGGCATCAAGATAGCCGTCCTCTATACGACCTATCTGCCGCTGCCGAACAACAATTGGTACAATAGCTGGATCAAACCCTTCCAGTCTGAAATCGGGACGCGGATGCAGGCCTGTGCATCCCCGGGCTTCTATTTCGAGGTGAGCCCGACGGAAGGGATCGAGACGGCGATGAAGACGCTGTTCAACAAGGTCGTGCGGACGCCGCGGTTGACCGGCTGAGCCGTAGCAGCGATCCGCAGCATTAACGAACGGCCATGCATCCTTTGGGGACAGCATGGCCGTTCTGCATTCCATCGCCGTTTTCCAACGCCGTTCCTCAGCGTTTTTGCAGTGCAGCATTGTGACACTCTGTACAATTGGCCTCAGGCGCAGTATGAGGGCGCGCATGTATTGGCTGGCGACGTGCCGGCCGCGGGGACTGCGCTTACCCTCATCCATCGAGGAGCGCACGACATCCGAATTCCGAAAGATAAACATATGGTAGAGTTAGACGGCATCGCTCCGGCGATCGCTCAGGCATTGAGCAAGCGCGGTTATTCCGAGTTGACGCCGGTTCAGAAGGCTGTTTTGGGCCCTGAACTCGAAGGCAGGGACGCGCTGGTCTCGGCGCAGACCGGATCGGGAAAGACCGTCGCCTTCGGCCTGGCGCTCGCTTCCACCCTGCTCGACGGCAAGGACCGTTTCGGCCAGGCAGGCGCGCCGCTGGCGCTCGCCGTCGCTCCGACCCGCGAACTGGCACTGCAGGTCAAGCGCGAGCTGGAATGGCTCTATGAACTGACCGGCGCAACGGTTGCCTCCTGTGTTGGCGGCATGGACATGCGCAGCGAACGGCGCGCGCTCGATCGCGGCGCCCATATCGTTGTCGGAACGCCCGGCCGTCTCTGCGACCATATCCGCCGCAGCGGTCTCGACATGTCGGCGCTGAAGGCCGTCGTTCTCGACGAAGCCGACGAGATGCTCGACCTCGGTTTCCGCGAAGACCTCGAATTCATTCTTGAGGCAGCGCCGTCCGAACGCCGCACCCTGATGTTTTCGGCGACCGTGCCGCGCTCGATCGCCAATCTGGCAAAAAGCTACCAGCGCGATGCCGTCCGCATCACCACGCAGGCCGAGCAGAAGCAGCATCTCGACATCGAATACCGGGCGCTGACGGTTGCGCCGTCCGACCGCGAAAACGCGATTATCAATGTACTGCGCTTTTACGAGGCGAAGAACGCGCTGGTGTTCTGCTCGACGCGTGCTGCCGTCAATCATCTGACCGCGCGCTTCAACAATCGTGGCTTTTCGGTCGTCGCCATGTCCGGCGAACTCAGCCAGAACGAGCGCACCCATGCGCTGCAGGCGATGCGCGATGGACGCGCCCGCGTCTGCATCGCCACCGACGTTGCCGCGCGCGGCATCGATCTGCCGGGCCTCGAGCTGGTTATCCACGCCGATCTGCCGACCAATCCCGACACGCTGCTGCACCGGAGCGGGCGCACCGGCCGTGCTGGGCGCAAGGGCGTCAGTGCGTTGATCGTCCCCAACAGCGCGCGCCGCAAGGCCGAGCGCCTGCTGCGCGACGCAAACATCAACGCCGACTGGGGCCGGCCGCCATCGGCCGACGAGGTGAGCCGCCGCGACGACGAGCGGGTTCTGGCCGACCCGGCGCTCACCGAAGCGATTACGCCGGACGAGGCCGATTTCATCCGCGAACTCTTGGAAAAGCACGGTGCCGAACAGGTGGCTGCGGCTTTCCTCAGGCAGGCGCGCGCCGGGCGTTCGGCGCCGGAAGATCTGATGGATACCCCGTCCTACACCCCGTCGGGTGATCGTCCCGACCGTGGCGACCGCCCGGAACGCGGCGAACCGAGGGCCCCACGTGGCGATTTCGGCGACAGTGTCTGGTTCTCGCTTTCGGCCGGCCGCAAGCAGAATGTCGAGCCGCGCTGGCTGATCCCGATGCTGTGCCGCATCGGCCGCATCACCAAGCAGGAAATCGGCGCGATCAAGATGCAGACCGAAGAGACCTATGTCGAGATCGCTCGCGGCTGGGTGGATCGTTTCGTCGAGGCAATCGGGCCGAAGCGGGCGCTCGAAAAGGGCATTGTCGTGACGCAGCTCGACGGCATGCCGGATCTGTCCGGCGGCTCGCGCGGCGGGTTTGCCGGCAAGAAGCCTTACCCGGCAAAGCAGGCCGACTGGAAGGGCGAAGGCAAGCCGAAGCGCAAGTTCGACGGCAAGCCCGATGCCGCAAGTGCCGATCATCGCCCGGCTGAAAAGACCGACAGCAAGCCTTGGACGAAGAAGGCCGGCAAGCCCGGCTTCGACAAGCCGAAGTTCGATAAGCCGAAATTCGACAAGCCGAAGTTTGACAAGTCCGGAACGGAAGGCGCCAAGCGCAAGCCGTTCAAGAACAAGTCGAACTGAGGCTTGGCGGCTGGGTATATTTCAAATCCAGCTCCGATCTGCTGCATAATTCCTTAAATCGGCAGCAGATTTAAAGTGCTACAGCGACCTTCACCCTAACCTTCTCCCCGCATGCAGGGAGAGGGTGCCCGACAGGGCGGATGAGGGTGGCCGCCCGGCATCGGAATTGCCACTCCTGCCTAGCCGCGACTATTCTTTCAATTGCCAAGCCGCTCGATCTGACCCACAAGCACTGAAGCCAGCCGCGTACTCGCGCCACAGGCAATGACCATCTGCGGCAGGATCATCCATTCGAGTGTCCACGCAGCCCCCGACCGTTCCTGTTCGTGCACCATCGACTGATGGATGCCGGAAAGCTGGACGGCATTGAAGCGGGCGAGGGACACGAGGGCTTCAGCAGCGACCGGATTCTGCTTGTGCGGCATGGCCGAGGATGCGCCGCCGCCGGAAAGTTCGATTTCGGCACCGGCCTGGGCAAGCAGGGCAATGTCCTGGCCGAATTTTCCAAGGCTGCCCGATATCAGCGACAGGATGTGGGCGAGGTCGGCGACCGTTGTGCGCTGGCTTTGCCATTGTGGATGATCGGCGAGACCGAGATATTCGGCAAGGGACGCGCGCACGGCGCTGGCCTTGCCGCCCAGCTTTTCGAGAGTGCCTGCTGCGCCTCCGAATTGCACTGGAAAAGACACGACGTCCATGCGCTCCAGACGGTCCTGGTAGCTGGCGAGCGGTGCACTCCACGCGGTGACGCGATCCGAAACCCGGATGGCGATGGCAGCCTGCATACGCGTTTGCGCCATCAACGCGTTTGAACCCCATTTCCGGTCGATCTGCTCGAAAGCGGAGAGAAGGCCGCTCAAACGGCCGCACAGGAGCCGGCAAACCGATGTCAGGCGCAGCATCAGGCTGGTGTCGATGACATCCTGGCTGGTGGCACCGAAATGCAGCTTTTCGGCAGCATCTCCACCGATCGCCTTGCGCAACTGGCGGACAAGGCCGGGGACGACCACGCCGTCCGTTGCCGTCGCGCGCCGCAGGGCCAGAACATCGGGCAGAAAGTTACTGCAGACGTCGGCGATGCGTGTTGCAGCCGCCTCCGCGACGACGCCATGCGTCGCTTGTGCCTTCGCCAGTGCTGCCTCGAACGACAGCATGGCGCGGATATCCGCTTCCGCCGAGAAGAAGGCGGCAATTTCCTCGTCGCCCAACAGGCCCGAGAGAAACGGATGATCGAAGACGGAGGCGGTCATGTCTGTCTGGGCCTATATATCGAGGAACACGGTTTCCTTCTCACCCTGCAAATGGATATCGAAAGTATAGACCAATCCGTCGCGCTGCGCGACCAGTGTCGCGACGCGGTGGCGGTGCTCGATGCGGGCAAGCAGCGGGTCTTCGCTGTTGGCTTTCGCCTCGTCGGCAAAATACATGCGGGTGTGCAGGCCGATATTGATGCCGCGGGCGACGATCCAGAAGGTGATGTGCGGCGCCATTTTCCGCCCGTCCTTGAAGGGCGCACGTCCGGGCTTGATGGTCTCAAACGTGAAGATGCCGTCGTCGGCGCCGGTTGGGCAGCGGCCCCAGCCGGTAAAATTGGGGTCGGCGGTGCCGCGCAGTTCCGAAGGGCTATTGTAGAGGCCGGCCGCATCCGCTTGCCAGATTTCGACGAGCGCGTCCTTCAAGGGGACGCCGGCGCCGTCGATCACCCGGCCTTTGATGGTGATGCGTTCGCCGAGCGTCTTGTCGTTGACCATCGAGGTGCCGAGGTCGGTGTCGTAGACGCCGGTAATGCCGGCGAAGTTCGGCGTGCAGCCGATATGGACGTAAGGGCCGGCGGTCTGCGACGGGGATTCCTTCAGGTAGCCGAGATCCTGGACCATCAGTTGCCCTCCATCCGGTTTTCAAACAGCGTCGAGCGGCGGCCGCGCAACACAATATCGAACTTGTAGGCGCGGGCATCCATGGGGATGGTATTGGCCCAATCGAGCGGTGCGATCAGCTGTTCGATAGCGCTTTTGTCGGGAATGGTCGTGGCAATCGGACATTTCCAGATCATCGGATCGCCTTCGAAATACATCTGGGTGATCAGCCGCTGGGCGAAACCATGGCCGAAGATCGAGAAATGGATATGGGCCGGGCGCCAGTCGTTGACGCCGTTCGGCCAGGGGTAGGGGCCGGGCTTGACGGTGCGGAAGCGATAGGCGCCGTCCTCATCGGTGATGGTTCGGCCGCAACCGCCGAAATTCGGATCGAGCGGTGCAAGATAGCTTTCTTTTTTGTGGCGGTAGCGTCCGCCGGCATTGGCCTGCCAGAATTCCAGCAGCGCGCCGGGAACCGGCCGCCCGCGTTCGTCGAGTACGCGGCCATGGACGATGATGCGTTCGCCGATGGCGCTTTCGCCCGGTTTGGCGAAGTTATGGATGAGGTCATTGTCGAGCTCGCCGAGCAGGGAATGGCCGAAGACCGGGCCGGTGATCTCGGAAAGCGTGCCGTCGAGCGACAGCAGCGCCTTTTGCGGCGAGCGTAGCACCGAGGTCTTGTAGCCGGGCGTCAGGGCCGGGGCGTGCCAGGCGCGGTCACGCTGGAAGAAGGCGCCGGTCTCGGGTTTTCTGTTGGAAAGATCAGACATGTCGTTCTGCCTCACGCCGCCTTTTCGGCGTCCATCTGTTCGAAAACCTGTTTGGCGATCTTGATCGCGCGGTTGGCGGCGGGGACGCCGGCATAGATTGCCACATGCAACAGCGCTTCGCCGATATCCTCGCGGCTGGCGCCGGTATTGGCGGTGGCACGCACATGCATCGCCAATTCCTCGTCATGGCCAAGGGCGGCAAGCAGGGCGATGGTGACCATCGAACGCTCGCGTTTCGTCCAGGCCGGCCGTGACCAGAGGTTGCCCCATGCGGCTTCGGTGATCAACTCCTGAAACGGCTGGTCGAAATCGGTGGTCGCCGATTGCGCCCGATCGACATGCTGGTCGCCCAGCACGGCCCGGCGGGTGATCAGGCCCTGACGGTAACGTTCGGTGGAAACTGCGGCGTCACTCATGGGCTTTTTCTCCAGACAGGACGATATCGATAAAGGCGCGCAGCACGGCGGTCAGCGCCTCCGGTTGCTCGACGCACGGGATATGGCCGGCATCGCGGATGACTTCGTAGCGGGCGTCGGGGATGAGCCTGGCCATAGACAGGACGACATCCGGCGGCGTCGAGCCGTCCTGATCGCCGACGATGCAGATCGTTGGGACGGCGATGCGCTTGGCCGCTTCGGTAAAATCGGCATCGCGGATCGCAGCGCAGGTGCCGGCATAACCGGTCACCGGTTGGCGGATGAGCATGTTGCGATAGCCGTGATAGGCGTTGTTTTCCGGCCTTCGGAAGGCGGGGGTGAACCAGCGTTCGAGAATGCCGTCGGTAATGCCGGCTATGCCATTCTCTTCGATCGCGGCGATGCGGGTGTCCCACAAGTCTGCCGTGCCGATCTTGGGGGCGGTGTCGCAGAGGGCGAGTGCCCGCACCAGATCCGGCCGTGCGGCATAAAGGCCCTGCGCGATCAGGCCGCCGACCGAAAGACCGCAGATGACTGCCTGCTTGACCGACAACAGATCGAGAAGGCCGGCGAGATCGGCGACATGCAGGTCCATCGAATAGGGCATGTCTCCGACATCGGAGAGGCCATGGCCGCGCTTGTCATAGAGAACCATGGCGAAATCGCCGGCGAACCTGACGATGACGTCGCGCCAGATGCGGAAATCGGTGCCGAGCGAATTGGCAAAGACCAGCACCGGCTTGTCGTTGGCAGCACCAATGACCTGGTAATGAATGGTGATGTCGTTGATACGGGCAAACTGCACTGGAATTCTCCTCAAAACCAGATTGGAACTTTAATCTGGTTCGGTAAAATGACATTTTATTGCCTATCATTAACTCATGAGTTATGAATTGCCATGATCGACGCTCGTGTGAAATTCCGCCATTTACAGACCTTTGTCGAGGTTGCCCGCCAGAAGAGCGTGATGAAGGCGGCCGGCCTTTTGCATGTCAGCCAGCCGGCGGTGACCAAGACCATCCGCGAACTGGAAGAGGTTCTGGGGGTTTCCGTCTTCGAGCGCGACGGCCGCGGGATCAAGATCACCCGCTACGGCGAGGCTTTCCTGCGGCATGCGGGGGCGGCGCTGACGGCACTGCGGCAAGGGCTCGATTCCGTATCGCAGGAGCGGTCCGGCGACGGGCCGCCGGTCAGGGTCGGCGCGCTTCCCACCGTTTCGACACGGATCATGCCGCGGGCCATGGTGAATTTCCTGAAGGAGGAAACCGGCAGCCGGATCAAGATCGTCACCGGCGAGAATGCGGTGCTTCTGGAGCAATTGCGGGTCGGCGATCTCGATCTGGTCGTCGGAAGATTGGCAGCGCCCGAGCAGATGACGGGGTTTTCCTTCGAGCATCTCTATTCCGAGCAGGTCGTTTTCGTGGTGCGGGCAGGGCACCCGCTGCTTTCGGCAAAACAGTCGGTATTCGACAATCTCGGCGTCTATCCCGTGCTGATGCCGACGCGCGCCTCGATCATCCGGCCCTTCGTCGAACGTTTTCTGATTGCCAACGGTATTGCCAGCCTGCCGAACCAGATCGAAACCGTCTCGGATTCTTTCGGGCGGGCCTTTGTGCGGGCGAGCGATGCCATCTGGATCATTTCAACCGGTGTAGTGGCCGGCGATATCGAGGACGGTACGCTCGCGGTGTTGCCGATCGATACCAGCGAGACGAAAGGCCCCGTGGGCCTGACCATGCGTGCCAACGCCATTCCCTCTCTACCTCTGGCCATGCTGATGCAGACGATACGGGAGGCGGCCGCCGAGGTTTCTCCGATGTCCGCGAACAGTGCAGGACGGCCATAGTGTAGCACCGCTGTCGTCAACTGAGGCTTGGTGGCTTACTGTACGAAATTACCACCCGGTGATAATCTCTATTCAACTCCAGGTTTTGGATTCCATTGACGTTTTCGGGGCAGAGGCAAAGCATGACGGAAATATCGATTGCACCTGCTGCAAAAGGCCAGTCCAAGGTCTGGACCAGGTCATTGAGGTCGCTGCTGGGCCTTGCGATGGCAGCCCTGTTGATCGCCGTTTCGGGCACGCTGGTCGGTTTCGGCTACGTGCGGGCGCGCGATGCGGCCATCGTCAATGCCGAGGTCGAAATGCGTGCCTTTTCCGATCGTCTGATCGATCGTCTGGGCATTCTTTCCGGGCGCACGACGGCGCTGGTGGGGTTCACGGCCTCGATCGCCAATTCCATTCTTGTGCCGCCGCCGGAGCGCATGAGCGACAAGATCAAGCTGCTGCGTGAGATCATCGCCCAATCCTCCAATCTGGACGGCATTTTTGCCGGCTATCCGGACGGAGCTTTCATTCAGGCTGTCGACCTCAGAGCGCCGGCGTGGCGCGCGGCTCTCGATGCGCCGGAAATGGCGGCGATGGCGGTTCGCTCGATGCAAATGGAGCCGGCGGGCGAGCCAAGCAACCGCCTGATCTTCCTCGACAAGGACGGTAATCAGATATTGGAGCGGCGTCTCCTGCCTACCGGGTTCGATCCGAGGAAGCGTCCCTGGTATCAGGCTGCGGTCAACGGCACGATGCCGGCAGCGATCGGGCCTTATACGATGGCGACGACCGGCGCTCTTGGCATAAGCATCTCGCAGGCTCACCGCGGCAATGGCGGTATCGTCATCGGCGCGGATATCGACCTTGGTACGATCACCGAATTCATGGCGCGTGAACGTCTGACCCCGGAAACGGTCGCCTTCGTGATGGACGCGGCCGGAAAACCGATCATGCATTCCGATGGCCGGCTGATGGCAGATATGGCAGTGCTGAAGGAAAAAGGCGAACTGGATGTTTCAAGATCTGTCGATCCGTTGCTCGCCGGCATCAAGGCCAACCTGCCAATGGACAATGGCGTGAGTTTCGCCGATATCGGCGGGCGCACCTACGTCATCATGGCGTCCTCGGTGACGTCGGTTCTCCTGCTTTCCGGACATCGCACCGTGGTGGCTGCACCTCTGGACGAGCTGACGGCAACGGCAAATCGCAACCTTTATCAGGGGCTCGCCATTGCAGGCGCCATCGTCATCTTCGGGCTGCTTGCCGCATTGTTCATGGCGCGGCTGGTCACGCAGTCACTTGGCCAGTTGACTGCCAGCGCAAACCGGCTGCAGGATCTCGACTTTACCGCGCCGAGCCAGGTCGCCTCGCACGTCACCGAGATATCGACGCTCGGGCGGGCGATGAACCGCGCGCGCGATGCAATCTTCACTTTTGCGCTCTACGTGCCGAAGGAACTGGTGCGCAAGGGCATTGAATCTGGTCAGTTTGCGGGCAGAGGCGCGCGCCGGCAGGAGGTGACGGCGTGGTTTACCGATATCTACGACTTCACCACGCTGAGCGAGCAGCGCACGCCGGAGGAAGTTGTTGCGCTGTTGTCCGACTATTTCGACATCTTCAACGACACCGTCAGCGCCCATGGCGGCGAGATCATCCAGTTTCTCGGAGACTCGGTGTTTGCCATGTGGAACGCGCCGGTGGCAGACGAACACCATGCGGAAAATGCCTGCCGCTGTGCGCTTGCGGTCGAAAGAAAACTTCAAGTGTTCAATGCCGATCTGAAGGCGCGGGGCCTGCCGGAATTGCGCACCCGGTTCGGCATCCATACCGGCGCGGCGGTTGTCGGCAGCGTCGGGGCAAGGGAGCGGCTGCAATATACGGCGATGGGCGACACCGTGAACGTTGCCTCGCGCCTCGAAGGTATCAACAAGGTCTATGGCACGGCGATCATGGCGAGCAGCGCGGTGGTCGCATTGTGCGGCGACGCGATCATCTTTCACCCGCTCGGCCAGGCGCAGGTCAAGGGCAGGGCGACCGCGCTGGAACTCTACGAGGTTATCGGCGAGAAGACCAACTGAACCGAAACCGTGGTTTCTGTGGAGCGGACCTGACGCCCGGTCGCCTGGTGGCGGTGTTCGCGCCAGAGATCGGCCCGCAACGCAAAAGTCCGCGCACCTGCCGATGCGCGGACCCTGTCGAAGATGACTGCACCAGACCGGTCAGGCCGGCAGCTGGAAGTAGGCGTTTGCGGCCAGAACGACGGCAAGGCCGGCGGCGAGTGCCATGTAGGGCAGGATACCGGCTTTCTTGACGCCCAGATCCTGGCCGACGAGGCCAAGGTCTTCCATCGCGCCTGCCGGGAACTTGCCGCCGTCACGCACATAGTGACGATAGGCAAAGACCGGCAGGATGAGAGCGGCGAAGATGAAGCCGATCCAGAGCGCGTTGGAGTAGCCCCAGACCTTGGCGCCGGCGCCGAGGAACAGCGCGTTGACGAAGGCAAGAACCGTATTGAGGCCGATCAGCCAGGTCGGGGCTTTCCAGGGGCGCTGGACGTGGCTTGAGTCCATGCGATGGATCCAGCCGGCATTGAGGTTGAGGAAGTTGAAGATGATGTAGCCGACATTGGATACGGCCAGCACGAAGAAGTAGCCGGCCACGTCGGAGGCGATGGCGAGCAGGATGAGGTTGAAGGCGAAGTCGGTCCACATGGCGCGGGTCGGAGCGCCGTGCTCGTTGACGTGATCGAGATACTTCGGCAGCCAGCCGTCCTTCGAGCCCTGGTAGAGGGTACGCGACGAACCGGCCATTGCAGTCATGATGGCGAGGAACAGCGCCATGATCATCAGGATGACGAGGATCTGCGTGATGATCCTGCCGCCATGAACGAGGCTTGCCAAGGCTTCCGCAACGCCGGTGCCATCGACGATACCGGGTGCGAGCATGCCCGCATGGCCGAGAACGCCCTGGAAGGTGAAGGGAATGAGGAAGAAGAACAGGCAGCAAAGCAGGCCGGAATAGAAGATCGCCTTGAACGTATCGGTCTTCGGGTTCTTCAGTTCGCGGGTGTAGCAGACAGCCGTCTCGAACCCGTAGGTCGACCAGGCGGCGATATAGAGACCGCCGAGAAACAGCGTCCAGCCGCCATTGCTCCAGAGGCCGTCGACACCGGAGTAACCAGCTGTCGGCGGCACGAGGCTGGTGACATTGGCGCTGTCGATCTGGCCGGAGAAGATCGGGTAGAGACCGATAATCAGGAGCGGCAACAGGACGATGATGGCGAGCCATTTCTGCACGCTCGCCGTGCCCTGAATGCCACGATGCTGGATCGCGAAGATGATCAGCATCAGGATGCCGCCGATGAAGAAAGTGGCGTTCAGGTTTGCCGTTGCAAGAAACGGAATGTCGAAAGTGATCAGCGACCAGCTGCGGATCGCCGGGGTGAGGGCGGCGATGGCATCGGTCGAAAGCAGCGCGGAGATGCCGTCCTGTGACGTCTTGCCGGCATTGGCGGCGAGCCATTCGGCCACGCGCGGGCTATCGGCCGTCAGCGTTGCCATATTGGCATTGATCCACTCCATCACGGCCGGGGAGTCGGCACCGGGAATGGGGAACAGGGCGTTGAGGATATAGCCTGCGGCGATGGCGCAGCCGAGCGACAGCACCGGCGACCAGGCGAACCAGTTGCACCACACCGACAGGGGCGCGATGAATTTCGAATAACGCAGCCAGGCGGTTGCGCCATAGATCGATGCGCCGCCCGATTTGTTGCCGAACATGCCGGCGATTTCGGCATAGGTAAAGGATTGCAGGAACCCCATGACCATGGAAATGATCCAGACCACGAAGGCGAGCTTGCCTGTCGTGCCTGCGATGCCGCCGATGGAGAAGAGCACCAGCGGCGGTACGCCGGCGGCGACCCAAAATGCCCCTTTCCAGTCCAACGCGCGAATCAGCCCGGTGCCTGAGGCAGCGGCCGATCCCTCGGTCTCAACGATTGATGCCATAAACAGTCTCCTCGACCAGTTTTGTCTTGAAGCGCGTTTCCGCGCATCCCCTTTATGATGGTTATCGCTGCGGTATCTTCGCTGGATGGCGCCTGCGTTTTCGCAGTGTCGCCATCTGTTCCCGTTTCAATTTCGCGACCGCAACTTATCTTCATAGTGAATTTTTTTTCTTCTGGGTCAAGTCTCTCTTTACTTTCGGCCGCCTCCCATAGGATAGTTTGGCCATATTGCCGGTGCATAAAGCGGAGCTTGTAGACCGCCACACCGGCTGTGCCCTCGGATGGGAGCTGAGATGACCGATTCCGGACGATTTGCAGGCACATTGATGCCGCCGCGGCCGAGCACGATTCTGCGGCCGGGCATTCCGGTTCTGCCGGCCGGCGTCGAGCGCTACCGCGTCAAGGGGCGCGGAACGACGGTCGTCAAGGTGATGGCGGGCGACCGGATCGCCATCAAGGATGTCGAAGGCGGACAGCTTGGCGAAGTCAGCTTTATCGATGCCGGGGGCCGGTTCAACGCGGCCGGTCTTGGGGTCAGCTTTTCGCGACCCGCCTATGGGCTTCAGGAAATTCTTGCCCGCGACGAAGACAGCGCGCGGCGAACGCTGAGCGCTCTGAAACGGAGAAACGTCAATCCCGCCGGGGCGCAGGCGCTGGTCCTGTTCGGCGAAAGCTCGCCGCCGGGGGCTGCGGCCGAATTGACGATTGCGCTCGACGGACTGCTGATTGTCGCGGCGCCGGCGCCGCCGATGGATGCGGAGGAACAGAACACCGCGACTGCGCTCGAACTGCGCGTGACCCGCTGCAGGATCGAGCGCACGTATGAAGAAATGCTGCCGGAGCCGCTGGCCGATCCGGTGCAGGATCTGCGTATTCAGGCGGCGAGGGCTTCGGCCTATTTCGTGCGGGCCGGCGAGTTCATTCAGGTCATCGATGTCTCCGGCCGGCAATGCACCGATTTTCAGGCTTTTTCGGCCCGCAAGGTCGACAAGGGGCTGGATCTGGCGCTGGATGCGACGGTGACGAGGACCTTGCTCGGGCGTAGCTATCCGACGCCCGGCCTGCCGTCGAAGGCGTTCGACCGGGATTTCGAGCCGCTGGTGGAGATCGTGCAGGATACGGTCGGGCGCCATGATGCGTTCGCCACCGCCTGCAATTCGCGCTATTACGACGACATGGGCTATCCAGGCCATGTCAATTGTACCGACAATTTCAACCATGCGCTGGCGCCATATGGCATTGCACCGCGCAAGGGCTGGGAAGCGCTCAACTATTTCTACAACACCAATGTCGATCACCATAACCAGCTCTATCTCGACGAGCCCTGGTCGCGCCCGGGCGATTATGTGCTGATGCGGGCGCTGACCGATCTGGTCTGCGTGTCCTCTTCATGCCCCGACGATATCGATGCCGCCAATGCATGGAACCCGACCGACATTCATGTCCGCACCTATTCGGACAAAGAGAAATTCTCGCGCGCCGTCGCCATCCGAATGACCCCCGATGCAGAGCCCGAAATGACCCAGGAAACCGCGTTCCACCCCCGCTTCTCAGGCCTGACCCGCAATCACACCGAGTATCGCGGCTACTGGCTGCCGAACCGCTTCAACAATGAAGGGCCGATCGAGGAATACTGGGCCTGCCGGGAGAAGGCCGTGGTCATGGACCTGTCTCCGCTCAGGAAATTCGAGGTGACCGGGCCGGATGCGGAGGCGCTGCTGCAATATTGCGTCACCCGCGATATCCGCAAGCTTTCGCCGGGGCAGGTGGTCTATACGGCCATGTGCTACGAGAACGGCGGCATGATCGATGACGGCACGGTGTTCCGTCTTGGGGACAACAATTTCCGCTGGATCGGCGGCGATGACGTCAGCGGTATCTGGCTGCGCGAGCAGGCCGAGAAAATGGGCTACAAGGCCTGGGTGCGCTCATCCACCGACCAGATGCACAATCTGGCCGTCCAGGGGCCGAACAGCCGCGAGATCATCAAGGAGATCATCTGGACTGCACCGTCGCAGCCATCGATCGGCGAGCTTGAATGGTTCCGCTTTGCCGTCGGCCGTATCGGCCATTTCGAAGGTGCGCCGGTCGTCGTCTCGCGCACCGGCTATACCGGCGAACTCGGCTACGAAATCTTCTGTCATCCGAAGGACGCGCTTGCCGTGTTCGATGCCGTCTGGGAGGCGGGCCAGAAGCATGGGTTGAAGCCGATGGGGCTGGAAGCGCTCGACATGGTGCGCATCGAGGCAGGCCTCGTCTTTGCCCATTATGATTTCTCCGACCAGACCGACCCCTTCGAAGCCGGCATCGGCTTTACCGTGCCGCTGAAGTCGAAGACCGAGGATTTCATCGGCCGCGAGTCGCTGATCAAGCGCAAGGAAAACCCGCGCTACAAGCTGGTCGGGCTCGATATCGACGCCAATGACGCCGTTGGCCACGGTGATACCGTGCATATCGGCCGCGCCCAGGTCGGTGTCGTCACCAGTTCGACGCGCTCGCCGCTCCTGAAGAAGACGATCGCGCTGGCGCGGATGGATGTGCTGCATTCGGAGGTCGGCACCGAAGTCGAGATCGGCAAGCTCGATGGCCAGCAGAAGCGGCTGCCGGCGAGGATCGTGCCGTTTGCGCATTACGATCCGCAGAAGCTGAAGCCGCGGTCATAACGTTGATAGGCCGGGCGCTGTAGGCCTGTCGCAGAGAACACCTTGGAGTTTCAGCAGGCTACTCAGGCACGACGCCCCTTGCCCTTGCAAGGCGTTCGRCATTCTCGAAAACCTCGTCGATGCTCTGCCTGCCGGTGCCGCTGGGCCGTGAGCCGGCAACGATCTGGCGCAACTCTTCGATCGTCAATTCCTGATCCCGGCGGGATCGATCGCGGCGGACGAGATCGCGCACATAGTCGCTGGTGCTCGCATATTCGCCCTTACTGATCTGGGCTTCGATCCATTCTTTCATGGGATCGGGCAGGGATATCGTCATCGTTGCCATGCGGAATACTCCTTTCGGGCATCCTGTCATGGATAAGAACAAATCACAAAAATGCTTATTGCGCGTTATGCAGCCGTCAGCCCGATTTACCCTGCGCAGTCGCAATCTGCCGTGCGACGGCTTCGGAATCGTTGGCTAGCGTGCGCATTTCCGAGGCGAGGACGGCGAAGCCGGCGCCGGCTGTTCCGGCACGTGCCGCCTCGATGCCGGCGTTGACGGCGAGCAGTTTCAGGTAGCGTAGGGAATGGAGGATCTCTGCGGTACGCGAGGCTGTCGCGCGCATGTCGGCGGTTTGTTCGTCGATGCGCTGGTAGAGGGATTCGATGTTGACGATGCTGCCTTCAAGATAAAGCAGTTCGCCATTCTCGTCCCAGACGCCGCCGCCCGTTTCCGTGACCCAGATGAGATGACCGCTATTGTGGCGGATGCGGTATTCGAGCGTCCAGTCGGTGCGGCTTTCCAGCGCCTTGCCGACCACGGCGTCCATCGCAGGCACATCTTCCTCGCACATGATCGAGGTGAAGGTGCGCACACGGTTGCCGACGATCTCGTACACGGGATAGCCAAAGATCCGCTGGATGCCATCGGTCATCTCCAGCATCGTATAATGCTCGTCGGCCCGGCACCGGTAGAGAAACCCGTTCATGCGGCCGAGAACGCTGCTCAGAAAGTCCATGGCTAATCCGGTCATGGCTGGAGGGTGGGCAAAAAGACGAATGAATTTATCTTGGAATATTTCGGCAATCTGAAATCGTTGCGCCGAAGGCCGTCACATGGGCCTTCGGCTGTATTATCGGCAAAGCGCGATCAGTTCTTCAGGTAGACTTCCAGCGTATCATCCATCGCCTCCAGCCAGGGCGTGTGATGCTTGGGCGCCATCGTGCCGGTCATCAGCGATTTGTAGGCATTGTCACGGAAGCCCATGATGTTTTCGGCCTTGTGGTGCTCCCATTCCATGAAGGTCTTGTTGGTGCCCTTGACGTCGAACTTCGGATAGTCGGTGTGCTCCAAAAGCTCGATGACGTAATCGCCCTGGAACCAGATCATCTGCTCGGCATCTTCAAGCGTTTCCTCGCGGGCGCGCCAGGTGTCGAAATGCGCCTTCATTTCTTCCTTCGAGGGCAGCTTGATCCGGTCCATGATCACGTCGCGGGCGAACCAGGCCTGGGCGTCGAACATGTTGAAGGTGTAGAACTGGTCCTGCATGCCGATATACATCAGTTGCGGATTGTCCTCGTAGACGACGCCCTTGTAGAGGTTGTCGGACCAGAGGCGGTTGGCCGTCTTCAGGCGCAGGTCGTCGGGCAGGAACGGGAAGTGGTGGAGATAGCCGGTGCACAGGATCAGCGCATCGACTTCCTTGGTCGAACCGTCGGCGAAATGGGCGGTCTTGTTGACCAGTTTCTGCAACAGAGGCCGCTCCTCGAAGCGCTCCGGCCATTTGAAGCCCATCGGCTTGGAGCGGTAGCTGGTGGTCACGGATTTGGCGCCGTATTTCCAGCATTGCGAGCCGATGTCCTCGGCCGAATAGCTGCGGCCGACGATCAGCACGTCCTTGTCCTTGAATTCCAGCGCATCGCGGAAATCATGGGCATGCAGGACGCGGCCGCCAAAGGTTTTCACGCCTTCGAAATAGGGGACGTTCGGGGTGGAGAAATGGCCGGAGGCGACGACGACATAGTCGAAGATTTCGTCATACATGACGTCGTTGACGCGGTCGTGGGCGGTGACCGTGAAGGTCTTTGATTCCTCGTCGAACCGGACCATGCGCACCGGTGTCGAGAAGCGCACCCATTTGCGCACGTCGGCCTTTTCGACCCGGCCCTTGATGTAGTCCCACAGCACGGCGCGAGGCGGGTAGGAGCCGATCGGCTTGCCGAAATGTTCCTCGAAGGAATAGTCGGCGAATTCCAGGCATTCCTTCGGGCCGTTCGACCAGAGGTAGCGATACATGCTGCCGTGGACGGGCTCGCCATATTCATCAAGCCCGGTGCGCCACGTGTAATTCCACAGACCACCCCAGTCGGCCTGTTTCTCAAAGCAGACCACTTCGGGGATATCAGCGCCCTTCTGGGCGGCGGACTGGAAGGCTCTTAGCTGAGCAAGGCCCGAGGGCCCTGCGCCGATCACGGCTACTCTGGTCATGTCTGTCAGTTCCCTTTTTATGTCGTTGTCAGTGTTCTCGGTCGTTGCCGATCGTCTAGCTTCAAGGACTGCCCCTCACCCTCATCCCGCATGCGGGGAGAGGGGACGGCGGAGTTTGCCGCTTGTGCCTTCTGCCCGTTTACGGGGAGAAGGTGCCCGCCATTCGCCTTGACGGAGAAGGGGCGGATGAGGGGCAGTCGTGTCTCAATCCGGATAGATCCCCGCGCTCGTCGGTGCTCCGTCGTCGTATTTGGCCAGCCAGTCGATCATGATCGGCCGGTTGCGGGTCAGGCCCTTGTAGTCGGCGATTTCCGGCGGCAGGCTTTTGAGCACACGCGGCAGGCGCCGGCCCCATTTGGGAACGGTTACCAGTTCGTCGAGGCTGATCAGGTAGCAGCGGATGACGAAAAGGATGGCGTTGGAGCGCGGCAGGCGCCACAGGCTCTGCAGTTCGACGCGCAGATGCATCTTTTCGCCGACATTCTCCGGTGTCACCGTCGTGCGGTCCGGACCCCATTTGTGGTAGTTTTCCGGCGAGGTATCGAGCCTCGGATTGACGGTCATCGTCCAGTTGAGGCGGCGCGTCGGCTTGCCCTGCTGCAGGTTCAGGAGGAATTTCAGCGCCCGGTCGAACACGCCGATCTGGTGGGCGAGCGGCACCGGGCCGTGCCATTCCATAAAATTCATGCCGATGTCGAAATCGAGCGACCAATCGGCCTGGGTGGTGACCATGCCGGCATCCATCCAGAGATTGTTGTCGCGCTGATCGACGATGCAGAAATCGCCCTGGGCCTGCCTGGTGATATATTCCATCGGCGGATAGGGCAGAGTGGAGGGATCGCCGAAGGTGAAGGTGTCGTCGATGCCCATCGGCCGGTTGATCCAGCGCCAGCGGTCGCCGTCTTTTGTCAGCGTGAAGTGCTCGGGATAATCCTGCGCCTGATGCTCCATCAGGAGTTCCAGCGTGTCCCATTGCGCCGCCATCATGTGCGGCAGGGCCTGGCAGCGCAGCGGATCCTCCTTCAGCACCAGCGCCCGGTCGTGCATCTCGGCGACATAGTGCTCATCGACATCGATCAGGTTTTCAAAAACGCTGTCCGCCTTGCCCCGGATATGCGGCTCCATGTTGACCGAGTACATGTACTCGTCGCGATCGAAGGGGAAGGGAAACCGCCTGATATTGTAAAGGCTGTTGCGGAAGGTGAAGTCGTCGCGGAACGTTTCGCTCTTGAACGTGATGGTCATCTGTCCGGCCCTCCGGTGCTAAAGTTGAAGAACGAGTTGCTGGCCCTTGAAGCGTGACACACAGATCATGACTTTCTTGCCGGACGCCTTTTCCTCGTCCGACAGGTAGATGTCGTTGTGCTCAAGCGTACCGTCGCAGGACGACACTTCGGTTTCGCACTGGCCGCAGGCGCCGCCGCGGCACATGTAGGGGGCGTCGCAGCCATGGGCCTCGGCTGCTTCCAGGATGCTCTGATGCTCGCCGACGGTCATGTGGATGTTAGATTTTTCGAGAAAGACCTGGAACGGCAGGCCGGCGGGCGGCGCAAGGAAACGTTCGGAATGCAGGTTTTCCTTCGGCCAGCCGGCCTTGAGCGCTGTCATCAGCACGCCGTCGATCATGCCGGCCGGGCCGCAGACGTAGAGATGCGTACCGAGCGGTTGGTTTTCGGCGATCTCGGCAACGGGAATGTAGGTTTTTTCCTCGTCGACATAGATCTTGATGCGGCGCGGGCCGTAGCGGTCGAGCAGCTGCTGCCAGTAAGCGCCGTGCGAGCGCGAGCGGATGGCATAGTGCAGTTCGAAGGCGATGTTATCACGGCTGAACTGTTCCATCATGGCGATGAACGGGGTGATGCCGATGCCGCCTGCAAACAGGATGTGCTTGCGGCCGCGATGATCCGGCGCGAACAGATTGACCGGCTGGCTGACGGTCAGCTGATCGCCGGGCCGCACCTGTTCGTGCATGAATATCGAGCCGCCGCGGGAATTGGGAACCCTCAGCACGCTGATTTCATAGGCGCTGTTGTCGTCGGGATTGGACATCAGCGAATAGGGATTGCGGCGCAGCAGGCCGTTGTCGTTCATCGAGACGACGACATGGGCGCCACCGGAAAAGAACGGCATGGGATGGCCGTCCATCCGCTCGAAGCGGAAGCGTTTGACCAGATCGGTCACCTGCGTCACCGCCGCGACCCGGACAGGCATGTCGGTATTGAGGCTCACGGGAACATCTCCTCAGGGGCAGGCGCAGTACCCGGTTCTTCTGCATCGATATTGACGCCCTGGAAGGCGCCGAGGCGTCTGGAATAGTGATCCCGCACCAAAAGCGGCAGGCCGCAGTGGGAACAGGCAAAGGGGCTCGTCGTCACATTGTCGGTGATGCCCTTGCAGTGCACGCATTGCACGCGCCGTGCCGTCGAGCCGCGATGCTCGGTGTGGATCGAGTTGAAATCGATGCCGAATTCCAGCGCAACCTGCATGATCTGGCCGATGAAGCCTTCCGTGCCGGCGATATAGAGCCGCGTTCCCATCCGCGCCTGCTCAAGACAGGCGCGAAGGCGAAACAAAAGCGGCTGAAGCGTCGGCGCCTGCCAGAAGATATCCGGCGACAGCGCCAAAAGCACGGCGTCATAGGCTTTGGGGGCAGCACCGGCGGCAAGATAGAGGATTTCCGATCTTGCAAGGAAATCGCTGCCCTTGGCTTCCACCTGATCGGTAAGGGCTGCTGCCCCTTCGCCCTCAAGGACGAAGAGGTGACGTTTCGCGTGGGGATCGATGTCGAGCCCCTTATATTCCGGCCTGCTTTTGATCCCTTGTACGAGCATGCCGTCAGCCCTGCGCCGTCCGTTTCGTTTTCTTCGGATCGTCGAAGGTGATCGTATGGGCGATCGCCGGCGCGTTGATGGTCTTGCCCTTTACTTCGAGCTTGGTGCCCTGAACGGCATAGGGAACATCGACGCGCATGATCGCCATCGAGCGATTGGTGAGCTTGGAATAGGAGGGGCAGGTGATGACGCCGACCTTTTTGTCGCCGGCCCACACTTCGTCGCCAAGGTCCGTCGGACCGTCTGCATCGACCAGGAGGCCGAAGATCTTGAAGCGTTCCTTGCCCTTCAGGCGGGCATGTTCTTCGGCGCCGCGGAAGCCGGTCTTGCCGGGGCTGACGGTAAAATCGAGGCCGAGTTCCCACAGGCTGTCGCCGGGCTGCTCGTTGGCAAACGGGTACATCTGCGAATTGTCGTAGGGGTAGAACAAAAGGTAGCTTTCGACGCGCAGCATATCCAGGACGCTGAAGCAGACGGGGATGATGCCCATCGCCTTGCCTTCATCGACGATGCGGTCCCAGACCATGCCGGCATCCTGGCCGCGCACGAAGATTTCGTAGCCGCGCTCGCCGGTATAGCCGGTGCGCGAGATCATCACCGGTGCGCCGAACAGTGTCGTCTGCATGTGATGGAAATATTTCAGATCGCGGATGCCGGGCACATATTTTTCGAGGTAGTCGACGGCAAGCGGCCCCTGCAGCGACAGGTCGTGCAGGTCGTCATCGAACAGCACGGCGCAATTGCGGCCCTGCGCCTGCTTGACGATTTCCTCGAAGCCCGAGCCCGAGCCGTGCACCAGCATCCAGGAGTTCGGGCCTGTGCGATAGACGATGCAGTCGTCGGTGAAATGGCCGCGATCATTGAGCATGCAGGCATAGACGGACTTGCCGGGATAGACCTTGGTCATGTCGCGCGTGGTGATATATTCCAGAACGGCGATCGCGTGCGGGCCGACGAGGTGGACCTTCTTCAGGCCGGAGACATCCATGATGCCGGCCTTGGTGCGCACGGCGATATGCTCTTCGTAGATGTCCTTGTCGTAGGTCCAGGCGGTTCCCATGCCGCTCCAGTCCTCAAGGTTGGATCCCAATGCCCGATGTCTGTCGCCCAAGGCGGAAAAACGCCAGCTAAGTGCCATGTTATGTTCCCTTATTTATTTCACTCTGTGGAAATAATTATTCCTGAGTATATTCGCGTTTTTGGGAACGGCAAGCCCGCGATTTGGATTTCTCGCCGGAAATTGCGGTGTCGCGAACGGCGAGTGTCCTGCCGCTTCTGCACTCCGGCGGACCGCGCAGCAGACATTCAACGCGGGGCAGGCGGCATTTTCAAGCGGTAAAATGTTGGAGAATATCCGAAAACGAAAATGCCCGGAGCAAAGGTCCGGGCATCGGGGGCGCTTGAAGAACAGGGGAATCAGGCGAGCAAGCCTTCTTCCTTTACGGCTGCTGTAAATGAGGCCCAGGCCTTTGCCGCACTGAGAATACCGTCGAGTGCATCGAGGCAATGCTGCAGAGCGCGGCGATAGGTAAGGCCGCGCTTGCCGGGCCAGCGGCGCAGGAACTCGACGGCGTCCCAGGCGGTTGCGATAATGTTTTCGTGGCTCTGTTCGATGACCACCCTGACAGGGGTTGGAAAGCGTTTGTAACTCAACGTCGTCCTCATGCTGCTTCTTGAAATTGCAGCACGGTAACGTCTGGTTTCCGGGAAGGTTCCAGCGTTGATGTCGTTTCGGAATCTGCTTGAAAAACGATGTTCGGAAGAACGGGGTACGCAGCCTAAAGCCTGAAAGCCTCCCTAAGGTCGCTGCCCCTGTTTTCGCGCATGTCGAGGTCGGCTTCGATATGGTCGATGTGGTGCACAATCAGTTGGCAGGCGTGCTCGATATCCTTGCGTTCGATCGCCGTGACGATGTCCTGATGTTCCTGATGGCCGCAGCTTGAAGTAGCCGACTGCCCATAGAGCGCAATGACCAGAGAAGAGCGGGCGACGAGTTCGTCCATGAAGCGCTGCATGACGGCATTACCGGTCATCGAGGCGAGCATCAGGTGAAAATCGCCCGACGCCTTGATCTCGGCGCGCCGCGCCGTCTGGCCGCGTTCGTTGATCAGGCGGCCTTCTTCCATCAGCAGTTGCCTCAGGTGCTGGAGATGCGACGGGTCTATATGCTTGGCGGCTTCGCGCAGAATGCCGGGCTCGATCATCCGGCGGGTGGCAAAGATCTGGCGTGCTTCCTCAGGCGAGGGGTAGGCGACGAAAGCGCCGCGGTTCTTCTCGACATTGACGAGGCCCTCATACGACAGTGCCTGCAGGGCGCCACGGACCAGCGTGCGGCTGACGTTGAACAAGGCGCCGACATCGGCTTCCGAAAGCTTGGTGCCGGGCGCAAGCCGGCGATCGACGATCGCATCGCGGATGGTATCGCGGATATAGTGCGTACTGACGTCGATCTGGTTTTCGGCGGGCGTTGCTGTGGTTTCCATCAAGTCTCGTTCCGGGTTCTTGGCGCTTATCCTACCGTTCTTTCCGGGCGAAGTTAACCCGAATTTGTCGGCTTGCGATTGGTGAAATTGTACACAATCAATTGATGGTATTGCAGACGAACGGCTATATTTTGAGCAATTCTCACGCTGTTCGAAATTGCAACCAGTATCTGGCCGAGGAAAATTTTAGTGAGTTTTCAATTGTTTGCTTTCGGTTGGTCCATCTGGCACGCTTGATGCATCGTTCTTCCCGTCACAGGGGAGACAAGATGTCCAAAGCGGCAGAAATCGATATCATATCCGTTTCCAAGGTCTATGGCAGCACCACTGCTGTCCATTCCATCAGCTTGAAGATACCCTCTGGCAGCTATTGCTGCTTCCTTGGGCCGTCCGGCTGCGGCAAGACCTCGACGCTCCGGATGATCGCCGGCCACGAGAGCATTTCCTCGGGCGATATCCGGCTGGGCAACATTGTCGTCACCGATTTTCCGCCGGCCAAGCGCGGCACGGCGATGATGTTTCAATCCTATGCGCTGTTTCCGCATCTCGATCTCATCGACAATGTTGCCTTCAGCCTGAAGATGAAGGGCGTCGATAAGGAAGAGCGCCGGGGCAAGGCGCTTGAGATGCTGAAGCTGATGCAGATGGAGCCCTACGCCAACCGGCGCCCGGCCCAGCTTTCCGGTGGCCAGCAGCAGCGCGTGGCGCTTGCCCGGGCCCTCATCACCGATCCGGAAGCGCTGCTGCTCGACGAGCCCTTGTCGGCGCTCGATCCGTTTTTGAAAATCCGCATGCGCGCCGAGTTGAAGAAGCTGCAGAAAAGCCTCGGCATCACCTTCGTGCATGTCACCCATAGCCAGGAAGAGGCGATGGCGCTGGCCGATATCATCGTCATCATGAACGATGGCCGGATCGAGCAGGCGGCCCATCCGCGCGAAGTGTTCGAACGTCCGGCCACCGCCTTCGTCGCCCGGTTCATGGGCGATCACAATGTCCTCACCGGCCGGGTCGTTGAAAGCGGCGAGGGCAAGGTGACGCTGGAGGTCGCAGAAGGCCAGGCATTCACCGTCGCCGGTCCGGCGCAGCAGCCGGGCGCGCCGATCGATATCGGCGTGCGCACCGATCGTGTCCGGCTTTCAGCGCCAGCGGAGAAAACGCTCGGCTTCAACGGCATCGTCACCAATGTCGAATACCGCGGCGCCTCCGTGAAGATCACCGTCGCGGGTGCCGGCAGCGACGATTTCACCGTTATCGCCACCGATGCCGACTATTTCGAGAAACCCGTCTCGGTCGGCGATGCGGTGCCGCTCAGCTGGGGCCTCGAGGATGCCGTCCTGCTTGGCCGCATCGCTGCCTGATCCTTTCCATCACAAAAACCATCACCATCACAAAAAGAGGGAACTGACATGACCACTGACACCAAGACCCCCAAGGGAATTTCAAGGCGCGGCCTGTTGAAGACCGGTGCCGCCGCGACCGGCGCCGTGATCGGCTCCGGCCTGATCACCGGCTTTCCGACCATCTGGGCGCAGAACCCGATCACGCTGCGCCAGTTCGGCACCGGCGTATCGAACATCAATGCCATCGCCGAGAAGTGCAAAGCCGACCTCGGCATCACGCTTGAAATGACGGCGAYGGATAGTGACGCGGCCGCCCAGCGCGCCGTCACCCAGCCGGATAGCTATGACATCGCCGACATCGAATACTGGATCCTGAAAAAGGTCTTCCCGGCCGGCGTCATCCAGCCGATGGATATCAAGAAGCTGAAATACTACGACAAGATCGTGCCGCTGTTCAAAACCGGCAAGCTGAAGCCCGACAGCGTCATTGCGCAGGGTACAGCGCCACATACGGTCGGCTATGTCGAGGCGCCCGGCGACAAGACCTTCGCCAAAGGCGAAACCCAGTTCTTCACCATGGTTCCGACCATCTACAACGCCGATACGCTCGGCATCCGCCCCGACCTCGTCGGCCGCGATATCACCTCCTGGGCCGATATCATGGACCCTGCCTTCAAGGGCAAGGCCTCGATCCTCAATATCCCGTCGATCGGCATCATGGATGCGGCGATGATCATGGAGGCCCTCGGCAACATCAAATACGCCGACAAGGGGAACATGACCAAGGAAGAGATCGACGCGACGATCGACTTCCTGATCAAGGCCAAGCAGGACGGCCAGTTCCGCGCTTTCTGGAAGTCGTTCGACGAGTCGGTCAACCTGATGGCATCGGGCGAAGTGGTCATCCAGTCGATGTGGTCGCCGGCCGTCGCTGCCGTCCGCTCGAAGGGCATTGCCTGCAAATACCAGCCGCTCAAGGAAGGCTACCGCTCGTGGGGTGGCGGCCTCGGTCTTGCTGCCCATCTCGAAGGCGCGCAGCTCGATGCGGCCTATGAATACATCAACTGGTACACATCCGGCTGGGTCGGCGGCTACCTCAATCGTCAGGGCTACTACTCCGCCGCGATGGACACCGCCAAGGACTTCATGTCGGCCGACGAATGGGGCTACTGGATCGAAGGCAAGCCCGCAACGGGCGACATCATGTCCCCCGAAGGCAAGGTCATGGAGAAGGCCGGCGCGGTTCGCGACGGCGGCTCGTTCGAAGAGCGCATGGGCAAGGTCGCCTGCTGGAACTCGGTCATGGACGAGGACCGCTACATGGTGAAGCGCTGGAACGAATTCATCGCTGCGTAAGGAAAATGCCCCTCACCCTAGCCCTCTCCCCGCATGCGGGGAGAGGGGACTACGGAGTTTGCGGCAGAAGGTGCCCGGCAGGGCGGATGAGGGGCCTTTCGCCCGCATATTGAATGCAGTTCGACGGAACCGGAGACCCACCACGTGACAGCAGCCATCACGGAAGACGACACGCAGATCGACGCTGCCGGAAAGCCGGGGTTCGTCGCCAACATCGGCAAGATGTCATCTCACGTCGCCTCCTACCTGCAGGCAGTGCCGCTGGCGCTGATCCTCGGGTTCTTTTTTCTGCTGCCGATTTTGACGATCGCCGTCGTCAGCTTCTGGGATTATGACTTCGCCGGTCTCTATCCCGATTTCCTGACCATGAACTACACCGATACGCTTGGTTCCTGGGTGACGTGGAAAACCTATCTCAACACGCTGAAATACACAGTTGTGGTCTGGGGCCTGACATTGCTGATCGGCTTCTGGGTCGCGTATTTCCTGGCGTTCCACATCCGCACGACCACGATGCAGATGGTGCTGTTTCTGGTCTGCACCGTGCCGTTCCTGACGTCGAACATCATCCGGATGATCTCCTGGATCCCGGTGCTGGGACGCAACGGCCTCGTCAATACGACGCTGATCGAGATGGGCGTCATTCCGCAGCCGATCGAATGGCTGCTCTATTCCGATTTTGCCGTCATCCTCGCTATGGTGCATCTGAACACGCTGTTCATGGTGACGCCGATCTTCAACACGCTGATGCGCATCGACCGCTTGCTGATCGAGGCGGCGCGCGATGCCGGCGCCAATGGCCGACAGATCCTCTGGAACGTCATCATACCGCTGGCAAAACCCGGCATCGCCATCGGCTCCATCTTCGTCGTCACGCTGGTCATGGCGGATTTTTCCACGGTGCAGGTGATGTCCGGCGGGCAGAGCGCTTCGGTGGCGCTGATGATGAAGAACCAGATGTCGCTGCTGCAATATCCGGCCGCCGCCGCCAATGCCGTGGTGCTTCTGATCGTCGTGCTCCTGATGGTCGCCGCCATCCTGCGCGTCGTCGATATCCGCAAGGAGCTTTGAGATGAGCCACGAAAAACGCACCCTCGAATTCTATGTTCTGGCAGCCTTCTTCACACTCTTTGTGCTGTTCCTCTACGGGCCGCTATCGGCCGTTTTCATCCTGTCCTTCCAGGGGCCGGACGGAGGGCTGACGTTTCCGCTCAATGGCGTGTCCGTGCATTGGTTCTTCAACCTGTTCGAACAGCAGGCCGTCGGCGATTTCGGGGCGTCCTTCAAGCGCTCCTTCACGCTCGGCCTGATGGTGATGATCGTCAACGTCGTCGTATCACTGCTCGCCGGTCTTGCCTTTCGCCGCAAGTTCAAGGGATCGACGGTGCTGTTCTACCTGACGGTCGCCAGCCTTGTGGTGCCGTCGATCATCATCTCGCTTGGCATCGGCGTCGTGTTCCAGCAGTTCGGCCTGAAGCCCGCCTGGTATTCCTCGGCTTTTGGCGCGCACCTGACCTGGACTTTGCCCTTCGGCGTGCTGATCATGTTTGCGGTCTTCAATCGCTTCTCGCCAGCCTATGAGGAGGCGGCGCGCGATCTCGGCGCAACTTCGTGGCAAACGTTCCGTCATGTGGTTCTGCCGATGATCGCCCCCAGCCTGATCGGCGTTGGCCTGTTCGGCTTTACGCTCTCCTATGATGAATTTGCCCGCACACTGATGACATCGGGCACCTACAATACCCTTCCGCTGGAAATCTACGGGATGACGACCAATGTCACGACGCCGGTGCTCTACGCGCTCGGCACGGTCACCACGCTCTTCTCCTTCTCGATCATCCTTTTGGCGCTCGCGATCATTCTGGGGCTGCGCCGCCGCCAGGCGAAAGCGGTCTGATCCCGCATGCGCACCTCGCTAGGCCAGAATATTGCCTTCAATTTCAAGGCCGACGAGCACGTGCTTGAGAGATTGATTCCGCCTTGCTTCAAGCATCGCTTTATGTCCGTCATCAATCCAGCCCGCCGGAATACGGGCATGGCCGGCGCGCGGCGGCGTCTCCGCCGTCGTGAAAACAGCGGCACGATATCCTGCGGCGATGCGGGCTGACTGGTTTAGGACCTTGAAGGCTGCCAGTACCACCTGTCCCGGCAGGAACCCTCACGTCGGGAAAGCCAGGCAGAAGGCTCTTGACACCGGGCAACATTGTCCCGCTCATCTGCCCGCTGAGAAAACCGGGTGGACGAAGATCAAGGCAGGCGATGAGCGGATATGATGCAGATGTGATCATTGTCGGGGCCGGCTTTGCTGGTCTTTCGGCGGCTGAAGCGCTGGTCTCGGCTGGTCTCGATGTCATCGTGCTCGAAGCGCGCGACCGCGTTGGCGGGCGGGTTGAGGCAGACGCTTTTGCCGATGGTGTGTGGATGGACACCGGCGGGCAGTTCATCTGCGACGAGATGCCCAATGTGATGGCACTGACGCGGCGGTTCGGTTTGCCGCTGGCGGAAACGCCGATGGAAGGGGCCTTGCTGGTCCGGCCGCAGGCTTTTGCCGGGGACGGTTCGTCCTTCGCGGAGGCCGGCCGTATCCGTGCCCGTGCCAACAGGATCGACCCGGGCGATCCGGAGATTGCCGGCGTGACTGCGGGCGAATGGCTTGCCCGCCAAAGCGATCCGCCGGGCGCAAAAGCCAGCTATCAGGCGATGGTCCAGGGGCTCTGGTGCCGGCCGATCGGCGAGATTCCGCTCTGGTACCTGATCGACAATGACCGGCGCACGATCAGCAATGGCAACGAGCTGCAATATTTTGCCGAAGGCACGATCCATGCAGCGGCCGTGGCTCTGGCGGCAACGCTTGGTCAGCGCTTGCGGCTGGGAACACCCGTCGTCCGCATAACGCGCGCAGACGGTTCGGTATCGGTAACGACCGGTAAAGGCGAGATGCTTTCGGCGCGGCAGGTGATCATCGCCGTGCCGCCGGTGATGGCGTCGCGCATTGCGCATCGGCCTGATCTGCCCAAGTCGCTTGCCGACGCACTCGGCGCCTGGAAGAGCGGAACGGTGATCAAGGCGCTGGTCCGCTACGAGCGGCCGTTCTGGCGCGATCGCGGTTTGAGCGGAATGGTCGTGTGGCGCGATACGCTCGGGCTTTTTGCCTGCGATGTCAGCAGCGCACAGGCGACGGCGCTGGTCGTGTTCGTAGGCGGCCCGCTCGCCGCCGTATGGAGCGCGAAGGGGAGTGCATTCATCGAGGCCGACATTCGCGCGCGGTTGATCGAAGCCCTGGGTGAATCCGCGGCCGATGTCACCGGTCTGCTGATCCGCGACTGGGTTGGCGATCCCTGGAGCGGCGGGGGCTATAGTGATGTGATCACCGATCTTCAGGCCTATGATGCCGAAGATATTCTCCGCGCCGGTGTGCCGCCGGTTCACTTTGCCTCATCGGAGCTGGCCTCGTCGTTTCCGGCCTATATCGAAGGTGCCATCATCGCCGGCCGTGAGGCGGCGGCCCGTGTGATCGGGGCGGCCCGATCAGCCAGCGCCACCGGCGCATCCGGACGGTAGGCGGCCGCATCGCCCAGCACGAAGGTGATCGTGCTATTTATCCAGTTCCGGATAAACCCGGTCGAGAAAGCCGGGACGCAGTTTCTCGCCTATCAGGCAGTCGGTGGATGGGTTGCTCTGAACCGGGACAATCTGCGCCGCCGGCCTCGCGCGGCTGACCTCCATGACCAGTTTCTGACGGATGGCAACGGCGAAATCTTCCGGCTGATGGACCGGCAGAACGAAAGAGCCGGGGCCGCCRATAACGCAATCGGCATAGTACCGGTCAAGCGAACCCGCACCGCCGGAGGGGCGGATGAGAATGGCAAGGCCGTTGATGGTGATACCACCGGCAACGGCTGCGTCGCGGGCCGGATTGACCGGAGGCCCCAGATTGTTCGGCCCGTCACCGGAGACGTCGACGACGTGGCGCAACGCTTGGTAGGGACTGGCGGCCATGAGTTTCGATGCAAACGAGATGGCATTGGAAATCGACGTGCCGCGGCGGGTAAATACGGGCCGGGAGGCAAGTTGCTCGGCCAGTGCTGCGGCATCATTTGCGTCGTCGATCAGCTGCCAGCCGACCACGGAGGTTTCATTGACGCTGCCGGCCCATTCGAAATAGCTGATAGCGATTCGGCCGTTGAGGCCCGCGGTGACCGCGTTGATGAAATCCGGATGGCGCAAAGCTTCGACATAGCCCATGCGCTGCACGCGCGCCTCTTCCAGATCCATCGAGCCTGACATATCGACGGCAAGCACCAGCGCGACATCGACTGGTGCCGTGCCGGCCGCCGGCGTCGCGACTGGCGTGCTTGAAAGCGCAAAAAGCAGCGCAAGCGTAGTGAGCATCGTGTCATCCAATCACTGCTGCGGATCGTATGAAACTGAAATGTAACATAACTCGGACGTTCCGTGACCGTTCCATAACCGTTCGAGACGCCGACGAGTTCAACAATCGGTGATTTGTATCGGTTGTCACCATGTGGTGAAACTGGCAATTGACTGGAGTGAGCCTGCAATGCTTCTGAAAAATGACACCGACGCGGTCATTCTCGACCGGTTGCAGCAAGCAGCGTTTGGGTACTTTCTTGACTTCGTTAATCCTGAAAACGGCTTGATTGCCGATACCTCGCTGCCGGGTGCGCCATCGAGTATCGCCGCGACCGGATTCGGACTTTCCGCCTATCCTGCCGGCGTTGAGCGAGGATGGATCAGCCGGCAGGACGCCGCGGCAAGAACGCTGACAACCTTGCGGTTCTTTGCCGGAAGCCTGCAAAGCCGCAACAAGGAGGCCACCGGCTACAAAGGGCTCTACTACCACTTTCTCGACATGAAAACGGGTTTGCGGACATGGCGCAGCGAGCTTTCGCTGATCGACAGCGCGCTTCTGGTTGCCGGCATGATAACCGCGGCCGGGTATTTCAACCACGACAATGAAGTCGAGACCGAGATCAGGTCCCACGCCGATATGCTCTATGCCCGGGCTAACTGGACCTGGGCGCTGGACGGCAAGGGGGCCTTTTGGCTGGGGTGGAAGCCGAGGACGGGGTTTCTGCCCTATCACTGGAAATCCTACAGTGAAGCGATCATTCTCTACACGCTCGCTTTGGCCTCTCCGTCCTATCCAATCGACAAGGACAGTTATGACGGCTTTGCGAGCAAGTTCGACTGGATGACCGTGAACGACAAGCCGTTCCTCTATGCCGGCCCGCTCTTCATCCACTTGTTTTCACACGCGTGGATTGATTTCAGGGATATCCGCGATGCCGCCATGGCGGCACATGATACGGATTATTTCGAAAACACCCGGCGCGCCATTGCCGTCCAGCGCGATTATGCGATTGCCAATCCCGGCAACTTTACAGGCTACGGCGCCGACGCATGGGGGCTGACATCCTGCGACGGTCCGCTGCGTCCGCGGCGCCTGCACGATGGACGGCGCCAGCAGTTTGCCGGTTACGCCGCGCGCGGTGCGCCGCTCGGACCGGATGACGGCACGATTGCGCCGTGGGCGCCGCTTGCATGCCTGCCGTTCGAGCCGAGGGCCGCGATGTCGGCAACGCGGCATATCCTCTCAAGCTATCCCGATGTGGTCGCGGCAGGACGTTTTGTCGGCAGTTTCAATCCGAGCGTTCCCGGCAAGACGGCGGAGGGCTGGCTCAACGACCGCAGCGTTGGTCTTGACCAGGGGCTCTTGGTGATGATGATCGAGAACTATCGCAGCGGCCTGTATTGGGACATGCTGCGCCAATCGCCGGTTATCCGGCGCGGCCTCAGACGGGCGGGCTTTTCCGGCGGCTGGCTTTGAGGTAAACGGGCTGCCAGGAGACAATGGGCGCCCCTTTGGACGAGAACCGAGATTCAGGCCGTATTCGAGATGCCGACGGACAGCAGGCAGAGGTTGCCATGGCCTGGCAGGCGGAGCATTTTCCGCAGGTCGCCGTGTCTCTCGGGCTGCAGGACAGCGATTTTCTGCCCGTGACTGACGCATGGCGTCGTGATGGAACTATGGTCGAGTGCCTGCTCGACTATCAGAACCGCTTTGCAACCGGCATGGATGACCGCGTAAGAGGCGCTCATCTGATCGCGTTCTACAGCCACCATCTCAGCATAGCGGCTGCCGCAGTCTATTTGCGGACAGGTCTGGTTCCCGACCTGCGCCCGGATAGTCTGGCGATCCGGTTCGAGCCTTTCGTTCAAAACGGTCTCGTTTCCCCTGGGGAAACCGGCCCATCCGATGTCCGCCGCTTTCATTTCCGCTTCGGGTGCAGTTTGCCCAGTCATGATCGGGCGTCACTCTTTCACGATGTGCTCGTCGAAAGCTTCAATCCGGTGATCGGCGCGCTGCAAGCCCGCACCAGCCTGTCTCCCGGCGCGCAATGGCGGCTGGTGGCCGATGGCATTGCGGGTGCTTTTCTGGAGGTCGGCTCAGCCTTGGGCGAAGAGGATCGCGCGATGACCGCAGCCCTTGCCATCATCAACAGGGCGGGATCGCCGCTCTTCTCCGAGGCGGCGCGCTATACGAAGATCACCGCCGTTTTTAAGGGCGTTCCAACTGAGCGCAACTTCCGTCTAAGGGGTGGCTGCTGTCTCTACTATCGAACAGAGGGCGGGGATTTTTGCGATGTCTGCGTGCTTCTCGATGGTCAGACGCAAAAAGACCGCCTGCGCGCCCATATCGAGCGTGCCGGCGGTCTGTGATGGCGTTGCCGCGCAAAGGTGCCTTGCGCGGCGATGATTGAGGAGGCTCAGGCCGATTTCAAAAACCGCTCATTCAGGTAGCCCGAGATCACGCCGAGCACGATCCAGAACGCCAGCGTGGTTGCCAGGGCTGCGACTGCGAATTCCGCGCCGAGAACGGCCGGAACCGGGCTTGAAATATCCGACGGCTGCGGCGCACCATAGGCATGCGGCGCGGCAAGCAGAGCAAGACCGATGACCTTGGCGGGGATCTCACTACGCAACACGATCAGATAGAGGCCGGCCACGGAGAGTGCGATCGTTGCAATCCACCAAATCTGCCGGTCGTGAAGATCGGCGGCAGGAAAGCCCGGTAATTCCGGCGGCAGGCCGATGGCGGGCAGGAGGTGGACCGCCAGCCAGCCGCAGGCGCCCCACAGCGCGCCGTTGCGCAGGGTAATCGGATGGTTGAAGACAAGGCTGGCGCCCGCGAGCAAGAGGCTAAAGCCTGCGCCCGCCACCAGATTGGCGAACAGCGTACCGGAGAACCGGCTCATGCCGAACATGATGCCGCCCTCGTCTTCGTGCTCGCCCTCATGGGCGTAGGCGGGCGTAATCGGTGAGAGTGCCGACAGCATCTCGCCGATCAGCGAGGAACGGCCGAGTGAGGAGTGCTGCTGCTCGCCTTGCGTGCCGGCCGGTTGTTCAGCAGCGGGTTCCTTTGCTTCATATTCCTCGGCATGAAGGATGAGCGGGACCACCCGCAATTCCTGCGCGGCTGTCATGAAGACGCCCGCGATCAATCCGGCCACCAATGCGGCCAGAAGTGTTTTGACAATCATTTGATACCCCTAAACTCAAGCGGAGCAGATCAGTGCTCGCACGCTTGCTATGTTTCGATTTCCCACGGCAAAGGCCGCCCGATGCCAAGGCATGGGCGCAATCCACCGTCGCGCGATTTCCATAGGAAACCCGCAATGCTACTCGTCGATAGAGTGCGGAAAGCGCAGAGCCTTCCACGGCCCTACATCAGTGGCAGGGGAAGCCGTAGGAATGGCGAACGTCGTGAGCGGTATCGTGCAGCACGGCGGAATTGGCAAGGCCGGCACCGAAAACCAAAAATCCGCCGATCAAAAGGGCGAGAATAGCGGTCGTGATGCGGTCGTTGAGGGAAAGCGGGACGCTCGAAACTGTAGTCGTAGCCATGACAACCTCCGTGATGGCGCGTGGGAAATATCCCACCAATTGGGCACCATGCCCTTCATCAACCGGCAGGTTTCCTGGCTCGCGGCGTCAGGCGCTTTCACGCCAAGGAGCCTGTCTCGCCTTCCCGTGGCAGGGACCCAAGGTCCGTCACCACAGTGGCTTTTACCGGCTCAATGCACCGGCATGACACGCTCTGACCGCTCTACAGTCGCGGGGTCGGCCGTGATAGAGATGCCCAGAATGGGTCCACCCGTCACGTTCCCATTTACTCCCCGAAAGCGCCTCGCTCCCAGGGAACCAATTGATCCGTCAATGATTATGCTGTCGCGCCGGTCATGTCAATTCGGAGCTGCGACGCCCCATGCCGCATTGGCGTTGCTGTTTTTTGGCGTTCGCTCGCACTTACCGTTCCGAATTCCATGCCGCGAATGCAAGCTTTTTGCTTGAAATGACACCGAATGGTTGCTTGCATTACCGATTGCAAGTCGCGATGAGTGAAACAATAGTTCTTTAGGAACCTTGGTGCAGGATAGCGCCAACGCTGATGTGCGAAGTGTCCTCACAGAGAGAACCATGAAGGCGGCGAGGTCCGAACAGGAATTCCAGAATATTCTTCGCCGTTTGGGACTTGCGCTTGATGCATCTCAAATCGGTGTGTGGGAGCACGATACCAAAAAGGATGAAGTCGTCTGGGATTTGCAGATGCACCGGCTTTACGGAACCGGCAAGACGCAAAAACGCGTCAAGGCAGAAGTATGGGTGAATGCGATTCATCCGGATGATCTCGCGCAAGCCCAGGCCGATTTCGATCGGGCGATTGTCGCCAAGGATGTCTATTCTTCGGAATACCGGATCATTCTACCGGATGGCGAAACCCGCTATCTTCGTTCACGCGCGCATTGCTTCGAGGAAGACGGCAACATCACCTTCATCGGGGTCGAATGGGATGTGACGGCGGATGTGCTGCTCAACCGCGAACTGCTGCGGCAGAAGGCGATCGCGGAGGCGCGTGCAGTTGCTCTTGAGGCAAGTACCCAGCGGATCGAATATGCGGCCGAGCACGATTATCTGACGGGGCTTCCCAACCGCCGCTTCTTCGACCGGCGATTGGCGGAGCTTGCCGGGGATGCCGGACCTGAAAAGCTGGCGATCCTGCATATCGGTCTGGACCGGTTCAAGCAGATCAATGACGCCGCCGGCCATGCGACCGGCGACGAGGTTTTGAAATCCTGCGCCAGGCGGATTGAACAAGGCGTGCCGAAGAACGCGTTCGTTGCGCGCGTCAGCGGCGATGAATTCGCGGTTCTGATTGCAAACTTCGTCTCACTGGATGATCTCAAAATCCGTGCCGAGCGGCTGACGAAGCAATTGAAACAGTCGGTCTGGCACGATGACGAGGTCTTGCGCGTCGGGGGGTCGATCGGTGTCGCCGCTGCCAGTGGCCGCAACATAGCCAGCCTGCTGGCGCAGTCCGACATTGCCCTGCACCGCGCAAAGAGGCTCGGCAGGGGACGGGTCGAGGTGTACTCGGCACAGCTGAAGGCCCAGCTCAACAATGAACAGCGCGTTGGCAGGCAACTCGCCCATGGACTGGAGAAAGGGGAGTTCATTCCCTACTATCAGGCCCAGGTCGATGCGCGGACCCGGCGCATCGTCGGGGTGGAGGTTCTGGCCCGCTGGCACCATCCGAAGCGCGGTTTGCTGCTGCCGGGCGAATTCATCAAGGTTGCGGGCAATCTCGGCCGACTGGACGATCTCGATGCTGAAATATTGAAGGCGGCGCTGAAAGATCGCCAGACCTGGATGCGGCAGGGCGTGCATGTTCCCCGCATCGCGGTGAACGTATCAGCCGCCCGTCTGTCGGATCCGCATTTGATCGATGAACTGCGGCATCTGGATGTTCAGCCGGACATGCTGTCATTCGAGTTGCTGGAAACCATTTTCCTCGACGACAGCGAGGATGACGTGTTTTTCAATGTCGCCGGTCTGAAGGCCATGGGCATCGACATCGAGATCGATGATTTTGGCTCCGGTCACGCCTCGATCATCGGGTTGGTGAAGCTGAAACCGCGACGGATGAAGATCGACCGGCAGCTGGTTTTGCCGATCACGACGTCGCGCGAACAGAAGCGCTTGTTGCGCTCGATCATCGACATCGCCAAGGCGCTCAATATCGAGGTCATTGCCGAAGGCGTCGAGACGGTGGCGCACGCCAAACTGCTGACACGCCTCGGCTGCGATGTCCTGCAGGGTTATGCGATCTCCTATCCGGTCCCGGCCGCCGAGATGCTGGCGCAGTTGAGGCAGGACCGGCAACTGGGTCTTGCCGAGCAGCACCGGGAGCGGCGGCCCTTCCTTATCCCGACGGTCCCAAAAGATCCTGCATGGCGCCGATGATGCGGCGGTGCTGGTGGGCGTGGCGTGTGCGGATGCTGGTGGCGGCATAGACCGCCTGTTGGATGGTAGGGGCGTCTGCGACCGGAAAGGCGGCGCGTTCGCCTTCAAGCCGCAAGGCGGTGCCGCCTGTCACGTAGGCAGCGCCTCCCAGCGTTTTCAGGAGCCCGGTTATGGCGATGTTCTGTCCCGATGCCAGCGGGGCTGCCGAAAGCTGCGGCAGGGCCAGCCTGTGCGCGCGATCGAAAGCCGGTGAATAGACGGCTTGAATATAAGTTTCGGGCAGCAATTCGCCGACCGTTTTCGCCGTGGTGGCGACCAGCGTATAGGTCATTTCGCCGATGCGCTCGTAGTGAAGATCCGGCAGGTAGTGGGGCGTGTAGAGGATGGCGAGATCGAGATCGCCGGCGGCGAGATCGCGGTTCATCTGGTTGGAATAATCGGCCTCCATATAGATCGAGGTGGCCGGCAATTCCGCGCGAATGGCTGATAGCCATTTTCCGGCAAAGGCTTCGGCCAGGTCATGCTGGATGCCGAGCCGCATCGAACGTTCATAGGTTCCGGCGTTCTCGACCGCCCGCGTCGCCTCGTGCCACTGATGCTGCAGCGCCTTGGCGTGATCGAGAAACCGCAGGCCGGATGCCGTCGGCACGGTGCCGCCCTTGTTGCGGGTGAAGAGCTTGCGGTTGAACTGTGCCTCCAGCGCCTTGACGCGGTGGGAGACCGTTGATTGCGTGATGTTCAACCGATCCGCCGTCCGATTGAAACTGCGGGTTTCCATAAGGTCGAGGAAGGTTTCGATGAGGTCGATCTGCATTCCCAATTCCCTCATTCACGCCGATGCTTGCCCCTCACCCTAGCCCTCTCCCCGCATGCGGGGAGAGGGGACGACGGATTTTGCCGCAACTTCCGCCGATACCCGATAGACGGATGTGGAAGGTGCGGCATATCCCTTCTCCCCGCGAGCGGGGAGAAGGTGGCCGACAGGCCGGATGAGGGGCTGTTACATTTCAATCTAATCGAATTCTTCGATCAATAAAGCAAAATCTGACCGCTTGATGCCGGCCCGCATCGTTGCCAAAACTGAACCCAAACAAGGGAACAGACATGTCGAATTTGCCGTCTTATGCACGCGTCGTGATCATCGGGGGAGGTGCGGTCGGCGCCTCCGCGCTCTACCATCTGGCCAAGGCGGGATGGACGGACTGCGTGCTTCTGGAAAAGAACGAGCTGACGGCCGGTTCGACATGGCATGCTGCCGGCAACGTGCCGACATTTTCGTCTTCCTGGTCGATCATGAACATGCAGCGCTATTCGGCCTCGCTTTACCGCGAACTGGGCGAATTGGTCGATTATCCGATGAATTATCACGTCACCGGTTCGATCCGGCTTGGCCATTCGAAGGAGCGGCTGCAGGAGTTCAAGCGCGTCGTCGGCATGGGCCGCTATCAGGGCATGGACCTCGATATCCTGTCGCCCGACCAGATCAAGTCGAGATATCCGTTCCTGGAAACCCATGACCTGACCGGCGCGCTCTACGATCCCTATGACGGCGATATCGACCCGGCGCAGCTGACGCAGGCGCTGGCAAAGGGTGCCCGTGACATGGGTGCGAAAATCTTCCGCTTCTGTCCAGCCACCGGCGCCCGCCGGGAAAACGAGGAGTGGATCATTTCCACGCCGCAAGGCGACATCCGCTGCGAATATGTCGTCAATGCCGCCGGTTACTACGCCCGCGAAGTGGGCAAATGGTTCGGCCGCGATGTGCCGATGATGGTGATGAGCCATCAGTACATGCTGTTTGAGGAAATTCCGGAGCTGGCCGCATGGTCGAAGGAGGCAGGGCACAAGCTGCCGCTGCTGCGCGATGTCGACAGTTCCTATTACCTGCGCCAGGAAAAGACCGGGATGAACCTTGGTCCCTATGAGAAGAATTGCAAGGCACACTGGATCACCCCGGATGATCCGATGCCGGAGGATTTTTCGTTCCAGCTTTTCCCCGACGATCTGGAGCGGCTGGAATGGTACCTGAACGATGCCGTCGAGCGCGTGCCGATCCTCGGCACCGCCGGCCTGTCGCGGATGATCAACGGTCCGATCCCCTACGCGCCGGATGGCAACCCGCTGATCGGTCCGATGCCGGGTGTTCCGAATGCATTCGAGGCCTGCGTCTTCACCTTCGGCATCTGCCAGGCGGGCGGCGCTGGCAAGGTACTGGCCGAATGGGTGACTGAGGGGCAGACGGAGTGGGACATGTGGTCCTGCGATCCGCGGCGTTTCACCAGCTTTGCCGATCAGGACTATTGCATCGCCAAGGGCATGGAAATCTATGGCCATGAATATGCCATGCATTTTCCGAAGCACGCCTGGCCTGCCGGACGCAACAAGAAGCTGTCGCCGATCCATGACCGGATTGCAGCCCTCGGTGCGCAGTTCAAGCCTTACAATGGCTGGGAGCGCGCCAATTGGTACGCCAAGCCGGGCGACGACCTCTCGGAGGGGGCGACGCAGACCTGGAACCGGGCAGGACCGTGGCAGAAACGCATCGAAGAGGAATGCCTGGCAGTGACGCAGGCTGCCGGTATTCTCGATCTTCCCGGCTTCTCCCGTTACCGGCTGAAGGGCGAGGGCGCCCGTGACTGGCTGCTCGGCCTCACCACCGGCAAGGTGCCGAAGCCGGGCCGTATCGGCCTTGCCTATTTCTCCGACGACAAGGGCCGCATCGTCACCGAAATGTCTGTTATGGCGCTGGAGGAAGATTTCTTCTTCCTGATCACCGCAGCGACGGCGCAGTGGCACGATTTCGAGTGGCTGAAAAAACACCTGCCGAAGGATGCCGCTTTCACGCTGGATGATATGACAGAAAGTTTCACCTGCCAGATTCTATCCGGCCCGAAGTCGCGCGACATTCTGGCCGAGGTCTGCGATGCCGACCTTGCCAAGGGCTGGCTGACACATCAGTCCGTGCAGATTGCCGGGCGCTGGTGCCAGCTGGTGCGCGTGTCCTTTGCCGGTGAACTCGGCTGGGAAATCCACACCAAGATCGATGACACAGCCGCAATCTTCGACACGGTCTGGGCGGCGGGCCAGAAACATGGCCTCAAGCCTTTCGGCATGGAGGCGCTGGACTCGCTGCGCATCGAGAAGGGCTATCGGGCCTGGAAGGGTGATCTTTCGACCGATTATACCATCCTGCAGGGCGGGCTGGAGCGCTTCGTCGATTGGGGCAAGGCCGATTTCAAGGGCAAGACGGCGCTGGAGCGCGAGAAGCAGCAGGGCGTCACCAAGCGGTTCGTGACGCTGGTCGTGGATGCCGGTGCGTGCGATGCGCCCTACATGTCGACGCTCTGGCATGCCGGCCAGGTGGTCGGCGAAACGACGTCGGGCAACTGGGGCTACCGCATCGGTAAATCGGTGGCGCTCGGCATGTTGCGTGCCGATCTGGCGGAGCCCGGAACCGAAGTCGAAGTCGAAATCTACGGCGACCGCTTCAAGGCAATTATACAGGCCGATGAGCCGTTGTTCGACCCCAAGAATGAAAGACTGCGCGCATGAGCAAGCCGATCCCCACCAAGGCCCGCGCGGTCATCATCGGCGGCGGCGTGTCCGGCTGTTCTGTTGCCTATCACCTGGCGAAACTCGGCTGGACGGATGTGGTTCTCCTGGAGCGCAAGCAGCTGACGTCGGGCACCACTTGGCATGCCGCAGGCCTGATCGGCCAGCTGCGCGCCTCGCAGAACATGACCCGGCTCGCCAAATATTCGGCCGATCTCTACACCAAGCTCGAGGCCGAGACCGGCATTGGTACGGGCATGCGGCAGTGTGGCTCGATCACCGTGGCGCTGACCGAGGAGCGTAAGCAGGAAATCTACCGTCAGGCTTCGCTTGCCCGCGCCTTCGATGTCGATGTGCGGGAAATCTCGCCGGACGAGGTCAAGGCGATGTATCCGCATCTGAATGTGTCGGATGCGGTTGCCGCCGTGCATCTGCCGCTCGATGGCCAGTGCGATCCGGCCAATATTGCCATGGCCTTGGCCAAGGGCGCCCGGCAGAATGGGGCGACGATCCTTGAAGGCGTCAAGGTGACGGCTGTCCACAAGAAGGACGGCCGGGTGTCGGGCGTCACCTGCGAGCAGAATGGCGAGACGTTCACCATCGAGACCGAGAACGTCGTCAATGCCGCCGGCATGTGGGGCAGGGAGCTTGCCAACATGTCCGGCGTCACCGTGCCGCTGCATGCCTGCGAGCATTTCTACATCGTCACCGAGCCGGTCGCCGGGCTGCAGCGCCTGCCGGTTCTGCGCGTGCCGGACGAGTGCACCTATTACAAGGAGGATGCCGGCAAGATGCTGGTCGGCGCCTTCGAGCTCAAGGCCAAGCCCTGGGGCATGAACGGGATCAGCGAGGACTTCTGCTTCGACCAGCTGCCGGAGGATTTCGATCACTTCGCGCCGATCCTCGAACAGGCGGTCAACCGCATGCCGATGCTGGAAACGGCCGGCATCCACACCTTCTTCAATGGCCCTGAGAGCTTTACGCCAGACGACCGCTACTATCTCGGCGAGGCACCGGAGCTGAAGGGTTACTGGGTTGCCGCCGGTTACAATTCCATCGGCATCGTCTCTTCCGGCGGTGCCGGCATGGCGCTGGCACAGTGGATGAACGACGGCGAGCCGCCATTCGATCTCTGGGAGGTCGATATCCGCCGGGCGCAGCCGTTCCAGAAGAACCGCACCTATCTCAAGGAACGGGTGACCGAGACGCTCGGCCTGCTCTATGCCGACCATTTCCCCTACCGCCAGATGGCGACGGCACGCGGTGTTCGCCGCTCGCCCTTGCACGAACATCTGAAGGCGCGTGGCGCCGTGTTCGGCGAAGTGGCGGGCTGGGAGCGGGCGAACTGGTTTGCCAAACCAGGCCAGGAGCGTGAATACAAATACAGCTGGAAGCGGCAGAATTGGTTCGACAACCAGCGCGAGGAACATCTGGCGATCCGGGGTGGCGTCGGCCTGATCGACATGACGTCCTTCGGCAAGATCCGCGTCGAGGGCCGCGATGCGCTGGCCTTCCTGCAAAAGCTTTGTGCCAACCAGCTGGATGTCGCCGCTGGCCGTATCGTTTACACTCAGATGCTCAATGCCCGCGGTGGCATCGAGAGCGACCTGACCGTCACCCGGCTTTCGGAAACGGCGTTCCTGCTGGTCGTGCCGGGCGCCACACTTCAGCGCGACCTTGCCTGGCTGCGCAAGCATATCGCCGATGAGTTCGTCGTCGTCACCGATATCACTGCCTCGGAATCGGTGCTCTGCGTCATGGGGCCGAAGGCGCGCGAGCTGATGCAAAAGGTCAGCCCCAACGATTTCTCCAACGCCGCCCATCCATTTGGCACAGCGCGCGACATCGAGATCGGCATGGGCCTCGCCCGCGCCCACCGTGTCACCTATGTCGGCGAACTCGGCTGGGAGCTTTATGTCTCGACCGACCAGGCGGCACATGTGTTCGAGACGCTGGAAGAGGCGGGGGCGGATATCGGCCTGAAACTCTGCGGCATCCATACGCTCGATAGCTGCCGCATCGAAAAGGCCTTCCGCCATTTCGGCCATGACATCACCGATGAGGATCATGTGCTGGAAGCCGGTCTTGGTTTTGCCGTGCGCACCGCCAAGGGCGAATTTATCGGCCGGGATGCCGTTTTGAAAAAGCAGGAAAGCGGCCTGTCGCGCCGGCTGGTGCAATTCCGCCTCACCGATCCGGAGCCGCTTTTGTTCCACAACGAGGCGGTGGTCCGCGACGGCAGGATCGTCGGGACGATCACCTCGGGCAACTACGGTCACCATCTCGGCGGCGCGATCGGCCTGGGCTATGTGCCCTGCAGGGGCGAGAGCGAAGCGGATGTGCTGGCGTCGAGCTACGAGATCGAGATTGCCGGAACGCGGGTGAAGGCTGAGGCGTCGCTTGTGCCGATGTATGATCCGAAGTCGGAGCGGGTGAAGGCCTAGGCCTTTCGCTCTTGGACAAGAGTTGCCCCTCATCCGCCCTGTCGGGCACCTTCTCCCCGTCAGGACGGGGAGAAGGGACAAGCGGCAAACTCTGTCGTCCCCTCTCCCTGCTTGCGGGGAGAGGGTTAGGGTAAGGGGCTTTTGTCCTCCCGGAAAGAGGGAGCAAAATGTGCTCCCGAGCATTGAGTGCGCGCGCCGGAACGCGATTTTTCCGGTGAAGTCCTTCAGGAGATAAAAGCATGCTCGCGCCCGAACTTTCCAAAAGTGTTGCCGAGGGCGACCGCATCGGCCGGCTCGTCGCGGCCCGCAAGCAGGGTCACGGTCTTGCCCGGCCATTCTACCTGGATGCGGACATTTACGAGCGCGATCTCGAGCGGGTCTTCCGCCGCCACTGGCACTGCGTCGCGCACGAAAGCGTCATCCCGAAGCCGAACGATTTCGAAGTTTTTCGCATGGCCTCCGAGCAGGTGATCCTGACGCGGCATGCGGATGGAACCATTCACGCCATTCTCAATGTCTGCCGCCATCGCGGCGCTGAGGTGTGCACCAAGGACAAGGGCAATGCCCGTGTCTTCGTCTGTCCCTATCATGCCTGGACCTATGGCAATGACGGGGCGCTGAAGGCTGCGCGGCTGATGCCGAAGGACTTCAAGCGCGAGGATCATGGGCTGAAGAAGCTGCATGTGCGTGTGGTTGAAGGTCTTGTGTTCATTTCCTTTGCCGAAAATCCGCTGGATTTCACGGAAGTCGAAAATCTGCTGCATGCCACTTGCGGCCAGTATGGCTGGGGCCAGGCCAAAGTCGCCTACCGGCAGAGCTATCCGGTCGACGCCAACTGGAAGCTGGCGGTCGAAAATTATGTCGAGTGCTATCACTGCGGCCCGGCGCATCCTGAATATTCGCAGACCCATGCGCTGGAACAGCCTTTGCACATGATCGAGGCACTGAATGCGGCGATGGAAGAGCGCACCTGCGCGCTCGGCATTCAGGTCGGTTCCGGCGACCATTGGCAGACGTCTGAAAACGGCAAGGAAACCATCCATGCCTTCCGTTATGCGCTCTATGACGGTGTCAAGACCGGCAGCCAGGACGGGTCGCCTCTGGCGCCGTTGATGGGCCGCTTCACTGAATATGACGGCGGTGTCACCTCCGTCCATCTCGGCGGTACGTCCTTCCTGGTCTGCTATCCGGATCACGGCATGATCTACCGCTTCATTCCGAAAGGGCCGGAAGCCTGCGAGATGGAGCTGATCTGGCTGGTCAATGGCGAGGCGGAAGAGGGCGTCGATTACGACCTCGAAAAGCTGAAATGGCTCTGGACGGTGACCACCGACGAGGACAAGTCGATCATCGAACACACCTCGCGCGGCGTGCGCTCGCATTATTTCGTGCCAGGCCCGATCGCGCCGATGGAGCAGAACGAGCTGCGCTATATCAACTGGTATCTCGACGAGATCAGCCGGGCCTGACGGAGACGCGGCGCGTTACTGCGCCGCGACACCGTGTACGTTGGATATCCGCGTCGTCCATTTCGGCGCTGAAGGTTCGATACCGAAGCGGTTCGGGAAAGTGAAGAAGGTGTCGAACGCCTGCTGCCTGCCGGCAGGGACGCGCGCAAGGATCAGGGCCGTGTCTTCTCCGACGGTCTTGCACGTCTCGTTCGGACAATCTTCAAGCCTCACCGTCAGATTGAAATTGGTGAGGTTGGCGGCGCTCCTGTTCAGAACCGTACCGGTGACGCGATAGCTGGTGTCCGGCCGGTTGCGGGTGAACTGCAGTCCTTCCAGCGCTATTTCCTCCGGCAGAATGACCGGACGGTTTTGGGTGAAAGGCGGCGGATCGTTGACGTTACTTTCTGCACCACCTTCCCTCATCCAAATCACGAAAGCCAAAACAAGCCCCAATGCGACGAGAATGCTGAGCACCGGTTCTGCAAAGCGCCGGAAGCGCGACGAACGCATGGCGAAATACACGATCAACAGACCGGCAACCGCAGGAAATATCCAAATCATCGAAGCCCTCCGATTCTCTATATAGGCGGGGCGATGGCGGGAGGGAAGCGGTTCGAATTTGATCCAGCGATTGCCGCGGGTGGCGGAACAAAGCGCCAGATCACCCGTTACTTGCCCGTCGTCCCCGACATGGTTCAATTGTGGAAAGGAAGAGACCAATGGCAGGAAAAGCCCTGGAAGACCTGTTTCACGACATACTCAAGGATGTCTACTACGCAGAACGCAAGATACTGAAGGCTTTGCCGAAAATGGCTAAGGGCGCGCAGAGCCCGAAGCTGAAGGCGGCTTTCGAAAAACACCGCGATGAAACCGAAGGCCAGATCGAACGCCTGCAGCAGGTGTTTGAAATCTTCGGCAAGCGTGCCGTCGGCAAGACCTGCCCGGCCATTGACGGGATCATCGAGGAAGGCGAGGAAATCCTCGATGAATTCAAGGGTTCTCCGGCACTCGATGCCGGCCTTCTGGCCGCAGCGCAGGCCGTGGAGCACTATGAGATGGCCCGCTACGGCACATTGAAGACCTGGGCAACGATGCTGGGCCTCAACGATGCCGTCAAGCTGCTTGACGAAACCCTGCAGCAGGAAGGCAAGACCGATCACGCGTTGTCGGCACTCGCGCAAGCCTCCGTCAATGCGACAGCCCTCAAGAAGGCCGCGTAATAACTCCCTCAAAATGGCCGGATATCGCATCCGGCCATTTTTGTTATTTCAGGCTGATCCAGTAGGCGCCGTTGAACGGAACGGCGGCAAAGCGCTCGTTGATTTCCTTCAGGCTCTGATCCGGATCGATATCGGCAAACAGCTCCGGCCTGAGCCAACGGGCAAAAGCCTCCGCTGCCAAAATGTTCAACGGCACGGCGTTGAAGAAATTCCACAAGCCATGCGCCCGGCCTTTCTGCACACCCGACAGATTGGCGAGCACCGGGTTTCTCACGGCTTGGCCAAGCGTCCTGCGGGCCTCCTCGGCGGGAACGCCGGGGCCTACGGAGAAAATGCTGTAGGTGCCGCCGGGCGAGGCCGTGGCGATATAGACGTCCGGATCGGCCTTAATCAGATATTCGCTGCTGACGATACCGCCTTGGCGCGGCAGGTTCTTATTCGCGATGTTGCGGCTGCCGGTGATGCCGATGAATTCTCCAAGCCCCCCTATGCCATAGGCGTAGCAGCAGCGATCCGGATTGGGGAAGGCATCCATCAGCACCGTGGGGCCGGGCTCGGGATTGGCTGCCACGCGCTCGGTGATGCGCTTCAGATGGTCCTCGTAGAAATCGGCAAAGGCGTTTGCCTGTTCCTCCCGTTCGAAGATCCTGCCAAGCAGCCGCATGTTGTCCGGCGTGTTCTTCAAGGGATCGCTGTTGAAATCGACGACGAAGACGGGAACGCCGGTGCTTTCCAGATAGTCGATCGCCCGCTTGCCGAGTTCGGTATCGGCCTGCCAGTTGGCCATGATGGCAAGATCGGCTTTCAGGGACAGGATGGTCTCGAAGGACAGGCCGTCGCCGGTACCGTCGCCAATGATCGGCACATCCGCGAGCGCTGGAAACTTTGCGGCGAAATCCTTGTAGATTTCGGGATTGTCGCCCTTCATATCGCCGGACCAGCCGGCAAGCAGGCTGATCGGATCGGGGTGGATGAGCGACAGCGCGACCAGATTGAAACCGCTGCCGAGCAGGACTGCCTTCGGCTTGGCCTTGATCGTCACCTGGCGGCCGATGCCGTCGGTGAGCGTCATCGGCCAACGCTCCTTGGCAACGGCCACGGAGATACAGGCCAGAAACAGGCAAAGGGTCAGAAGAAGAAGGCGTTTCACGATCATTGCTTTCTTTGGGCGGGAAGGGCGCAAAGTTCGCCGCAGCTCGGAATGCCCGGCAGAAGGTAGCGCAGGCAGCAGACCTTGCGTCGGCAGACGGTTTCTTCGCCATTAATCTCGTGACGAAGACAGCCGAGGAAGGGGTTGGCCGAACCATCAGGCAGTTGCGGTTGCGAAAACAGGGAACGCGAGGCCCAGGCATCGCCATCGGCCGGGCGCTCCTGCTCGGTCGCATTGAAGGCATAGTCGATATAGACGGCCGCGTTGTTCCAGGCGAGTTTTGGGGCAATGCCGCCCAGCGCCTTCAATTGTGCGACGATTTCGGCCAGGTGCTGGCTGACCAGAGGCATGACGAAGGACAGGAGGTCGGTGCCATTGCCCTCGCTCCAATCGCCTTCCCGGGCAAGCCCGAGCGCGCGCGGCAGCCCGTCTTCGGCAAGCGCGATCGTCATGTCGCCGGCAGCAACCGGCAGGGCGTGGCCGGCCCGGCGGGCGACGATGTAGGGGATGGTCAGCATCGAGAAATAGTAGAGCGACCACATGGAGGCGACCGCGCGCCGGTCAGTGCCGCCATGGGCGCTTGCATAGGTATCGAGAGCTGCGGAAAAACCGCCAGAACCGAAGAACTCCGACAACGGAACGGCCCCGTCCAGCTCCGATGACAGCATCATTTTCTCGCCGCACCAGGCATGTTCACCGGAAAACACCGCCTTCAGCCCGGATGGACCGACGGCGGTGTTTGCGTCGTGACGGGTGGAGGGGCTCAACGGATCACCAGCTGTATTTCAGCGAACCGATAACGGCGCGGCCCTGGTCGCGGTAGCAGAAGCCTGCCGAGCAAACGGTATCGCGCCGGTCAAAGACGTTGGTGGCGTTGACCTGTAGGCGCAGGCCTTCGTACTTCTTGTCGATGGCCGCGAAATCATAGTGGGCGGCGGCGTCGAAAAGCACGCGCGCGGCGTTGCGGGTCGTGTTCTGGTCGTTGCCGTAGCTCGATCCGAGGAAGCGTGCGCCGGCACCGAAGCCCAGGCCAGCTGCCGGGCCGTCCTCGGGCATTGTATAATCCGCCCAGATCGACGCCATGTGGCGCGGTACCGACGACACATAGTTGCCGACCGTATCGGCCGGGCCCTCGGTGATCTTAATGTCGGTATAGGTATAGGACGCGATCAGTGAAAGGCCGTTTTCGAGGCTGGTATTGGCCTCCAGTTCGAAACCGCGCGACCGTACCTTGCCGCGCTGAACCTGGATGTTCTCCGGGCCTGTCGGCAGGTCCACGACCTCATAATAGAGGCTGTTCTTCTGGTCGATGTTGAAGAGAGCCGCGGTGATCATGGTATTGCTGTTGGGCAGCAGATACTTGACGCCGACTTCCTCCTGCTGGCTTTCGGTCGGCTTGAATGGCTGTTCGGTCTCCTTGTTCCAGCCGGCATTGGGCGAGAAGGCGGTGGAGTAGCTGATGTAGGGCGCAAGGCCGAAATCGGTTTCGTATGTCAGGCCGATACGGCCGGAAAATGCCTTGTCCTTCTGCGATACAGGATCCACGACGCCGGTGGCCAGATCGGTCTTGTCCGTGTCGGTGGAGACCCAGTCGTACCGTGCGCCGGCTGTCAACGTCCAGGCGTCGTAGCGAATCTGGTCCTGAATGTAGGTGCCAAGCTGCCACTGGTCCTGGACGACACGCTCGTCGAAATCGATCGGATCGGTCGGGCGGCCTTGCGTCGGGTTCCTGGTGTCGAGCGGCGGTGTGAAGCCGGTGCCGGCCAGCGACTTGAACCGCAATTTTGTGTAGTCGATGCCGGTGAGCAAAGTGTGGTCGAGCGCGCCGGTATCGAATCTGGCCTCCATCTGATTGTCGATCACCACGGAGCTCAGGCGCTCGTCGAATGTACCGGCGCTGCTGTCCAGCAATGCCGGGTCGATGGCGTTGGGCGCATAGGCAAAGGCCCAGTCGGTGTCGATATGCAGCGTCGAGACGCGCATGTTCTGACGGAAGGTGAAGACGTCGTTCAACCGGTGCTCGAATTCATAACCGAGGCGGGCTTGCGTCTGCACCGAGTCATTGAAGTCGGGGTTGCCAGCGAAGATGTCCGTGACTTTGCCGGTCAGCGGGTCATTGTAATAGGCTGCAGAACCGCCTGTCTTGGTTCGGGAATATTCACCGAGGATCGTCAGCTTGGTGTCTTCGTCCGGCTTCCAGGTCAAGGCTGGCGCGATATAGGCGCGGTCGTCAGGCACACTGACCTGCTCTGTGTCGGCGCTGCGCAACAGACCGGTCATACGATAATAAAGCGGATCGGTATCGTTGATCGGACCGGAAAAATCGAACTGTCCCTGATAGCGGTTGTTGGTGCCGTATTGCAGCTGCAACTCGCGCAGCGGTTCGTCGGTGGGGCGCTTGGTGATCAGGTTGAAGAGGCCTCCGGCACCGGAAGCGCCGTAGAGAGCCGACGACGGACCGCGCAGAATGGAGACGCCTTCAAGGCCATAGGGCTCATTCTTGAACAGCGAGGAGCTGGCACCGGGCTGACGCAGATTGTCGCGGAACATGCCATTATAGGTGACATCGAAGCCGCGCACCGTGAACGAATCGAAGCGCGGATCGAAACCGTAGGCGCCGATGCGCGATCCGGGCGTATAGGCCAGCGTCTCGAGAAGCGTCTGCGGGTTGCGATCCTTCAGCTGCTGTTCGGTCACGGACGAGATCGATTGCGGCGTCTGCAGGAAAGGCGTGTCGACCTTGGCGCCGGTGGCGCTGCTGGTGCCGACGTAACCATCGGCCGTGATGACGCCGCCGCTGCCGCCTGTCACCGTCAGTGCCTCAAGCGCCGTCGCTCCGTCGGTCGTCGTGGACTGCGCCGCGTCCTGCGCAAAAGCCGTCAGCGAGAGGGCAAGCAGCGAGGTGCCGGCAAGGGCAAAACGGACGGTGGACCGGGTGGTGCGGCGAAGATGGGGCATGTCATGCACTTTCTGGATAGGCGAGAGCTATAAGATGACTCTTTCTATCAAGATTATCTTCGCAGAAAAGCAGAATCTATGAGTTAAATACTCATGTTTTACGGCGTGTGGGATTTGCGCAACATTTCGGAAAATCCCGTATGTTTTTCCATCGGTTAGCATAAAACTCGCAACGGCCGCGCTTTGGGCGCGGCCGTTGCAGGTCCGGTTCGATGTTTGTGCTGCTGCTGCAGCTTCTATCCGTGATTGATCATCACATGACGAACGGCGGTGTAATCCTCGAGCGCGTAGATCGACATGTCCTTGCCGTAGCCGGACTGCTTGACGCCGCCATGGGGCATTTCGTTGGTCAGCATGAAGTGGGTGTTGATCCAGGTGCAACCATATTGCAGGCGCGACGCAGCCTTCATCGCCTTGGAGATATCCTTGGTCCAGACGGAAGACGCGAGGCCATAGTCGCTATCATTTGCCCAGGCAACGGCCTGGTCGTTTTCCGTGAAGCGGGTGACGGAGACGACGGGGCCGAAGACTTCGCGCCGGACGATCTCGTCGTCCTGGGTGGCGCCGGCAACGACCGTCGGCTGGAAGAAGAAGCCGTCCTTGCTGCCGAGGTTGCCGCCGGTGGTGATCTCGATGTGTTTTTGCTCGGTGGCGCGCTCGACGAAGCTCGCCACGCGGTCGCGCTGGCGCTTGGAGATCAGCGGGCCGATCTCGTTTTCGGTATCGTCTGTACGGTTGTACCTGATCGTCGAGACGGCGGAGGTCAGGTCGGCAACCAGCTTTTCGTAGATGCCGTCCTGCGCGTAGATGCGGCAGGCGGCTGTGCAGTCCTGACCGGCATTGTAGTAACCGAAGGTACGAATGCCGTTGACGACGGCGTCGAGGTCGGCATCGTCATAGACGATGACCGGTGCCTTGCCGCCGAGTTCGAGATGGGTGCGCTTGACGGTCTTTGCAGCCGCCTGCAGCACCTTCTTGCCGGTGGCGATATCACCGGTGATCGAGACCATGCCGATCTTCGGGTGGTTGATCAGTGTGTTGCCCACCGTTTCGCCGCGCCCGAGAATGACGTTGACGACGCCTTCCGGCAGGATACCGGCCAAAAGCTTCGCCATCTTGAGCGCCGTAAGCGGCGTCTGTTCGGATGGCTTGAAGACGACGGTGTTGCCGCCGGCGATCGCTGGCGCCAGCTTCCAGGCCATCATCATCAGCGGGTAGTTCCACGGCGCGATCGAGCCGATGATGCCGACGGGATCGCGCCGGATCATCGAGGTGTGGCCGGGCAGGTATTCACCCGCCACCGTCGCATGCAGCGAGCGGATGGCACCGGCAAAGAAGCGCCAGCAGTCGACGATCGCCGGCAGTTCGTCATTGCGCACGGCATTGATCGGCTTGCCGCAGTTCAGGGCCTCGAGCGCTGCGAACGCATCGGCATCCTTCTCGATCGCATCGGCGATCTTCAGAAGGTAGCCGGAGCGTTCGGCAGGCGTCGTCATCGACCAGCTGGAAAAAGCCTTCTCGGCTGCATCGACGGCACGCTCGATCTGGGCTTGCGAGGCCTCGGCGAGATCGATGATCTTGGCACCGGTGCGTGGGTTGAGAATCAGTTCCTCGGCTTCTGTTCCGGCCTCGAATGCCGATCCGATCAGCAATTGTGTGTCCATGTTCGTTCTCCGTTGTTTTGACGGAGCGAATAGTGAATAGCGAATAGCGAATAGGGCATTATAACCACTCGTGGACGTCACATCCTATTCGCTATTCGCTACTCCCTATTCGCTCGATGTTCATTTTCCCGCACCGGCGATCTGGTCGCCGTCGCGGGTGAGGTAGTAGGCGGCCAGGATCGGCAGGAAGGTGACAAGCATCACCACCATGGCGACGACATTGGTGACCGGCCGCTGGCGCGGGCGGATGAGTTCTTCGAGCATCCAGATCGGCAGCGTCGACTGCTGGCCGCCGGTGAAGGTGGTGACGATGACCTCGTCGAAGGACAAAGCGAAGGCGAGCATGCCGCCGGCCAGAAGTGCGGTACCGATGTTCGGCAGGATGATGTGGCGAAAGGTCTGGAAACCGTCGGCGCCGAGATCCATGGAGGCCTCGATCAGCGAACCGGAAACGCGGCGGAAGCGGGCGACTGCATTGTTGTAGACGACGACGATGCAGAAGGTCGCGTGGCCGAGAACGATGGTCCAGAACGAGAAGGGGATATCGGCAAAAGAGAAGGCCGAGCGCAGCGCAATGCCGGTGATGATGCCGGGCAGCGCAATCGGCAGGATGACCAAAAGCGAGATCGTTTCGCGGCCGAAGAAACGCGTCTGGCTGACGGCGGCAGCGCAGAGCGTGCCAAGCACCAGCGCGATTGCCGTGGCGATGGTCGCGACCTTGACCGACAGGGCAAGCGCTGCCCAGACGTCCGGCCGGTTCCAGGTCACAATGAACCATTGCAGCGTCAGGCCGGGCGGCGGGAACTGGTAGCTCTTTTCCTCTGTGGTGAAGGCATAGAGGAAGATCAACAGGATCGGGATATGCAGGAAGGCAAGGCCTCCGATGGCGGCGAGCTTCAGGCCAAGCGGAGCGGACGTGGAGCGGTCAGAGCGCATCGAAGGCTCCCATGCGTTTGGCCATCCAGAGATAGAGGCCCATGATGACGATCGGAACGACGGTGAAGGCAGCCGCTAGCGGAATGTTGCCGGCCGTGCCCTGCTGGGCATACACGGCCTGGCCGATGAACAGGCGCGACGAGCCGACGATCTGCGGGATGATGTAGTCGCCGAGCGTCAGCGAAAACGTGAAGATCGAGCCTGCGACGATGCCGGGCAGGGCGAGCGGAAAGAGCACGTGGCGAAATGTCTGCTGCGGCGTGCCGCCGAGATCGGACGAGGCTTCGATCAGGTTGCCGGGAACACGCTCCAGTGCTGCCTGGATCGGCAGGATCATGAACGGCATCCAGACATAGACGAAGACGAGGAAGGTGCCGGTATAGCTGACCGAGAGCGAATTGCCGCCGATGATCGGAAGTGCCAGCCAGCCGTCGAGCAGCCAGAGCAGATGAAGCTTGGTGAAGGCCCAGGTGAGGATGCCTTCCTTGGCGAGGATCAGTTTCCAGGCGTAGATTTTCACCAGATAGCTCGACCAGAGCGGCAGCATGATGCCGAGATAGAACACGGCCTTCCACTTTCCCTTGGCATAGCGCGCGGCGTAGTAGGCAATCGGGAAGGCGATCAGCGCCGAAAACAGTGTGACCGTGGCGGCCATCGTCACCGTGCGGACGATGATATCGAAATTGGCGTCCGACAGCAGCTGCCTGTAGGTCGCCAGCGTGAACTCGTAATTGATCAGGCCGGAAAAATCGTCGATCGAGAAGAAGCTCTGCAGCAAAAGCGCAAACAGCGAGCCGAGATAGATGATGCCGAGCCAGAGCAGCGGCGGGCCGAGCAGAATCGCCAGAAGAACGTGCGGGTGCTTCCACAGGAAGTCCGATACCCGTCCCATCGGGCCGGGCCTGTTCGGCAGGATTGCGGCTGGAGTGACGAGCGCGCTCATGCTTCCTCCATCAGATGAAGGTCGTTGCGCGAAAAGGCGAGCTGCACCGCAGCGCCGAGGTCGGGAACCGGCATGGCGGCGGGGCTGGCGACGATGATCTTTTCGCCGTCGCAGTCGATACTGATGCGATTGGTTGCGCCAAGGAAGCTGCGAGCGGTGACGGTGCCCGGCAGGCTCAGCTGCTCGGCCCAGGAGGTCCCGATGGCAATGGCTTCGGGCCGCAGGCTGGCGGCTTTCGCGGCAACGCCGAGCTTGGCGCAAGTGACGCTGGAGAGCACATTCGACGAGCCGACGAAATCGGCGACGAAACGGGTCTGCGGGCGTTTATAGATGTCTTCCGGCGTGCCCAATTGCTGGATCTTGCCGTCGTTGAACACGGCGATCCGGTCGGCCATCGACAGGGCTTCGCCCTGGTCATGAGTGACGAAGACGAAGGTGATGCCGAGTGATTTCTGCAGGCTTTTCAATTCCTCCTGCATCTGCTCGCGCAGCTTGAGATCCAGCGCGCCGAGCGGTTCGTCGAGCAGCAATACCTTGGGTTTGTTGACCAGAGCACGGGCGAGCGCAACGCGCTGGCGCTGGCCGCCGGAAAGCTGGCCCGGCCGCCGCTGGCCATAGCCGGGCAGCTTGACCATGGCGAGCGCATCTTCCGCTGCTTTCCGCCTCTCCTCCTTGCCGATGCCCTTGACCATCAGGCCATAGGCGACATTGTCGAGAATGGAGAGGTGCGGGAAGAGGGCATAGTCCTGAAACACCGTATTGACGCTGCGGCGATAGGGCGGCACGCCTTCGGCGGTCTCGCCGAAAATCTCGATATGGCCATGGGTCGGCTGCTCGAAACCGGCCATCAGCCTGAGGCAGGTGGTCTTGCCCGAACCGGAAGGGCCGAGCATGGCAAAGAACTCGCCGGCCGCAATTTCAAGGTCGACCGCATCGACGGCTTTGACGAGGCCAAAGTGGCGCGAAACGTTTTCGAACAGGACGGCGGCGCTCATGGGGTACTCCGTGGGTAACGACGATCAATCCTCATCAGCGATGAAGAATGACAAGTAAGTGGCTGCTGGCTCAGATAACTCCATCCCCTTGTGGGGAGGGTTGGGGAGGGGACTTCTCAAAGAAAAGAGCCCTCCCGGCCCTTCGGGCAACCCTCCCCACAAGGGGGAGGGAAAAATCAGCGCTCAACGCCCGCCGATGACGCCGATATAGTCGGAGACCCAGCGGTGATAGGGCACGCACTCGCCCTGGCTTTCGCATTTCGAGGTCGGCGTCTTCCAGAACTTCACCTTGTCGAAGTCGTCATAGCCATTGGCCTTGCAGCCGCCGTCGGTCAAAAGCTCGTTGCCCTTGCAGGCGGCTCCAACAGACGGGTTGGCACCGAACCAGGCGGAGACATCGCCCTGGACCTTGGGGGACAGCGAGTGTTCCATCCACATATAGGCGCAGTTCGGGTGCGCGCTTTCGGCATGCAGCATGGTCGTGTCGGCCCAGCCGGTCACGCCCTCCTCCGGAATGGTTGAGGCGATCGGCTGTTTTTCGGACTGCAGCAGATTGACCTGGAACGGCCAGGAGCCGGACGCGACGACGCCTTCGTTCTTGAAGTCGTCGATCTGGATCATCGCATCATGCCAGTAGCGGTTGGCGAGGGTGCGCTGGGTGCGCAAGACGTCGAGCGCTGCCTTGTACTGGTCTTCGTTGAGTTCGTAAGGGTCCTTGATGCCGAGTTCCTTGTTGTGGAACATCAGGTAGTTGGCGGCATCGGCAACATGGATCGGGCCGTCATAGGCCTGGACGCGGCCCTTGTTGGACTTGCCGTCCGGCAGCTTCATTTCCTTGAAGACGACGTCCCAGCTCTTTGGCGCCTCGTCCTTGAAGGCCTTTGTATTGTACATCAGCACGTTCGGTCCCCAGACATAGGGAACGCCGTAGTGGACGCCCTTGACGGTGTACCAGGGCGACGATTGCATGCGCTCATCGACGGTCTTGAAGCTCGGGATGAGGTCGGTGTTGATCGGCTGGACGCGCTTGCCGGCAACCAGGCGCAGCGATGCGTCGCCGGATGCGGTGACGAGGTCGAAACCGCCTTCGTTCATCAGCGCGACCATTTCGTCGGAGGTCGCTGCCGTCTTGACGCTGACCTTGCAGCCGGTGTCCTTTTCGAAGCCGGTGACCCAGTCATAGGCCTTGTCGGACTCGCCGCGCTCGATATAGCCGGCCCAGGCGACGATCGACAGTTCGCCTTCGCCCTTGCCGAGTTCCTTCAAGGGTTCTTGAGCGAAAGCGTGGGTGGCGAAAGCGAGCGAAAGGGTGAGCGCGGTGCAGGATTTCAGAATCTGCTTCATCTTCAGTCTCCCGGTTTGGTGTCCGAATTTTTCGGTCTTGTTCCCAGAATGAAGGGTGCCTCTATTTCGCCGCTTTCGCAAATTCATTAATCAGAATGTCGCTATCGGTTTTTCCGATATCGCTCGGTTTTATCGCGAACGGCCGCTGCGCAAGGCCTCGGCAACCCCGATGAAATCCTTTGCCGCTTGCGGCAGGCCGGACCCCTTGCGCCAGACCATGCCGACTTGAACGACGGGCAGGGCGCCGGAGACGTCGCGGCTTTCGATACGGTCGCCTTCCAGTGACCAGGGCCGATAGACGAGGTCAGGCAAGAGCGCGATACCGGCGCCGGTGGCGACAAGGCTGCGGACCGCCTCGACGGATCGCGTGCGGAAGGCGACATGCGGGCGGGCGCCGAGCGCAGTCAGGAGCTTGCCGGTGTTCTCCTCGATTTCATCGACCGTCAGCATGATCAACGGCTCCTTGGCGATATCGGCAACCGAGATGATATCGGCCGAGACCAGCGGATGGCCGAGCGGCAGCCAGAGGCGGTAGGGCGAGGTTTCGATGATTTCGGCCTGCAGCGCCATGCGGTCGCGCAGATTTGAAATGACCATGACGGCGACATCGAGCTCGCCGCCAACCAGCAGGTGCTCGAGATAGGAGCCGTTGTCCTCGATGGCGCTGACCTCGACGCCGGGGCAGGCGCGGCGATAGCGCGCGAGCAGGTCGGAGAGCACGTAGCCGGCAACCAGCGAGGTGACGCCGAGATTGAGCTTGCCGCCGGTGCGCGCCTCCCGCTCCTGCGAGAAGGAACGGCGGGCATCGGAAACGCCGGCGAGAATCTTGGTCGCATGGCGCAGGAACTGGTGGCCGTTATGGGTGATATGCAGCCCGCGCGGATGGCGCTCGAACAGCTCGACGCCAAGGTCGGTCTCTAGCTCCTTGACGGCTTCGGTGATCGACGATTGCGAAATCGACAGGTTCTGCGCCGCGCGGGTGACGGACCCCTGTTCGGCGACGGCGACGAAATACTGGAGCTGACGGAGTGTGAAGGCCATGGCCTAGCTAACATGGCAAGAGGGGGAGATGGCAAGATGCAGGGCGGTTTAGTCGGAAGCCAACGTGATCAGGTGTCGTTCCAATCCTCGGGAAAGTCTCGACCTCCATAGAAAATGCGCAGGATGCGAACGCTCTCGCCGTCGACCACGAACGCGATTGATACACGCCGTTCGAAGCCAAGGATGCGCAGGCCCGGATGAAGATCATCGCGCTGCGTGCCGCGAAAGGGAAAATCGGCAAGGGCCATGCATGCTTTTTCGATACGATCAATATAGCCGCCGGCTCGATCACGGCCGCTGTTTTCGGCAATGTATTGGTAGACCGCGACAAGGTCGTTTTCTGCGATGGGACGCAGGACGACCTTATGAGTCATTCTGACTTGTCTTCCATATGGCGTGCGCGAAGGCGTGAAAAGACCTCCGCCGCAGGAACGTCAGGCCGGGGATCGTCTATCGCATCCCGAATTTTGGAACGCATGATCTCGCTCAGAGCTGCCTCTTCACGGTCAAGGGCGCGTAAGCCGGCGCGGATGACTTCGCTGGCGGACTCGTACTCGCCTGACTGCAGACGACTGTCCAGCAGTGCCTGCTGTTTACCAAGGGTGACAGTGATGGGTTTGCTCGTTCGCATATGCAGAGATTAACATGGCGCATGACATTGTCATACTCGAAAAGCTGGAGAATTTCGGGGATGTCGGATTGAGAACAGAGCGGGCTACAAATCCGTTTATGTTCGGGTATCAATCAGGATCGTTTCTCGATGACAAACCCAATCCCCACCGAGCCCGGCATTCTCGCCTTTCACAACCGCTGCGAGGCGTTCTATCCGGCGGATGCCGTCGATGCGTCGATTGAGCAGCAGCGCGCATGGTATGACGCGCTCTGCGCCGAGTTCGATGCGCCGTCGCCCGAAGGGCTGACGCGGCGAGATGAGATCGTCGGCGGACGGGTTCCGGTGCGGCGGTACAGGCCGGCCGAAATCGCGACGCAGACTCGTCTTTTCTACATCCACGGCGGCGGCTTTGTCGTCGGATCGTTGCAAAGCCATGATGCCATCTGCGCTGAAATCAGCCATGCGGCAAAGGCCGAACTGGTGTCGATCGATTACCGGCTGGCGCCGGAACATGTCTGGCCGGCGGCGTTCGACGATTGTTACGAGGTGCTGGCTTGGCTACTGGCTGATCATCGGCCGCTGGTGGTTGTCGGTGACAGCGCCGGCGGCAATCTGGCGGCGGGCATGGTGCTGAAGGCCAAGGCGGAGGCGCTGACCGGAATCGTCGGGCAGGTGCTGATCTATCCGGGCTTGGGCGGCGATCTCGTCTCCGGTTCCTATGCACAAATGGCCGAGGCGCCGGGCCTGTCGACGGCCGATGTCGCCTATTACCGGGATGTCCTGAAGGCGCCTGGGGAGAATGCTCTTGCCCATCCGTTGAAAGCGGCTGATTTTTCCGGACTGCCGCCGGCCTATATCACGTCAGCGCATTTCGATCCGTTGCGCGACGATGCGGCGCTCTATGCGCAGCGGCTGATTGCTGCGGGTGTCAGCGTCACCTATCGCGATGAGCCGCAGATGATCCATGCATGGCTGCGCGCCCGTCACATGAGCGAGGGCGCGCGGGAAGGATTTAAGCATCTGTGCCGCGGTGTCAGCGATCTGGTTCGAACGCTGTGATCAGCCCTTGGCTTTCAGGACGAGGACCGGATCGGCACTGAATTCCGCCGGGAACAGCGCCTTGAGGTTCTCGATCTTCGGCATGTCGTTGTAGACGATGTAGGGATAGGTCGGGTTGAGCGTCAGGAAATCCTGGTGGTATTCCTCGGCCGGGTAAAAGGCGGTCATCCCGGACACCTTGGTGACAACCGGTTCGCCATAGACCTTCGCCTTGTCCAACTGGGCGATGTAGCTTTCGGCGATCTTCTTCTGCTCGCTGGTGGTCGCAAAAATTTCCGAGCGATATTGCGTGCCGTGGTCCGGGCCCTGATAGTTCAGCTGGGTCGGGTTGTGCGCGACCGAGAAGTAGATCTGCAGCAGCCGGCCGTAGGTGACTATCTTCGGATTATAGGTGATTTCGACGGTTTCGGCATGGCCCGTGTTGCCGCCGCTGACGGTCTCGTAGACGGCGGTATCCTTGGCGCCGCCGGAATAACCCGAGACTGCGTTCTTGACACCTTTCACATGCTGGAAGACACCTTGCACGCCCCAGAAGCAGCCGCCGGCAAAGACAGCCTTCTCGGTCGTCGCGCTGGCTGTTTCGTCGATGGCCGGAGGGGGAATGACCACGGCATCCTCGGCGGCACTGCTGAATGTCGAGGACATGGCAAACAGGGCGGCGGCAATGGCCGTCATGCCGGCCATTCCGAAAACGAAAGGTCGTTTGGTTGGAAGCTTATGGAATGCGCTCTGCGGCATGGTATTGCTCCTTCAATGGCCTTGGGCACAGGTACGGCACCCCGCTGCCGATTGTAGCGGCTGCGCCCTTGCTTTATCAGCAACCTGTGGCCAACACCGGCTTGCGGTCAAATCGCAAATGCGTGCGTAACGCCAAAGTGAGAGGCCACAGACCGGCATACACGTCCGTGTGATCGGGAGATCGAGGCAGGGAGTTGGAGAACATGACTGGGATAACCGATCTCGCAACGCTCTTGCGCGAGATGCGTCCGCACTTGCGTCCGGGCGACTATGTCTATTGCAGCGTTCCGGCGCATGAGACCGGATGGCCTTCACTGGAGCCGCTCGGGTTCTTCCGGGAGGAAGAGGGCCTGACTTTGGTTCTGGAAAAAGCGGCTGCCGACAAGGCCGGGCTGGCCTATGGCCCGGTGATGCGCTGCATCACGCTGACGGTTCATTCAGCGCTTGAGGCCGTCGGGCTGACGGCGGCGGTTGCCGTGGCGCTGACGCGGCATGGCATCAGCGCCAATGTGATCGCGGCCTATCACCACGACCACATCTTCGTACCTGCGAAAGATGCGGAGCGGGCGCTTGCCGCCCTGGCAGAGGTCTCTCCCGAAATCACATGAAGTCGCGGGCCACGCGCTTCTCGAAGGTTTTTTCGAAGATCTGTGTATCACCTTCGAAGGCTGTCACCGAGGCAGAGGTCAGCCACTCCGTCGCGGTGCAGCCAATGCGTGAGATTGAAACGGTTTTGACCGACCAGTTTTCGCGTTTGGCAATGCAGGTCCAGGTCGAGACACCGGTCATCGACAGCGGATCGTCGGTAGCGATGGTCCAGATCTCGTTGCGAATCTCCTGCGTGGCAAGACCGGTATCCGGATGCTCGAAAAGGCCGGTATCCTCATAGATGTAATAGTGCGTCCTGCCCGTCGTCATGTCGCGCTCGACCCGGCGGCTGGAACTGCCCGGCGCAAGCTCGGTATATTTCGGCAGCGGGTCGGGGTTTTCCGGTTCCGCCATCGTGATCGCCTGATACTCGCCAAGTTTCGGCAAAGCGAGCCCCAGTGAAGCGAGATCCAGTGTCAACCCTGGATCGGACGGGGCGGGAAGGACCATCGGCCAATAGGCGGTCGAGAGCGACAGCCGGATGCGGTGACCTGCACCGAAGCGGTAGCCGCAGGCGTCCAGAACCAGAGTGATCCGGGTCTTCTTGCCCTTTTCCAGCGGCTTGGGCTCGGCATTGCCGTCGCGGTGGGCAAGGTTCAGCACGCCGAAGGCGACGCGGGTGGCGCTGCCGTCCGGATGGATATCGACGAGGCGGGCAACGAGATTGGCCCAGTCGGCATCGCAGGCAAGCTCGACCGTCAGCACTGGCTGACCGAGATAGTCGGCCGCCTGTGCCAGCGGTGCGGTTTCGAAGGTCAGCGAGCCGGCATCGTCGATGCGCTGGTCGCCGGCCATTTCGGCGTCTGGCTTTAGCGTGAACCATTCGCCGGAGGAAGTGCCGGTGTCGAGCGGCGATTTCAGGTAGACATTATGGTCATGGGCGCCGGCGATCAGCGGACCTTCGTTGAGGCCGCCGAACTGATCGACATACAACGTCTGCATCTGCGGCGGCTGCCACCGGTCCTTTGCCACCCAGAAGCCGGGTTCGACATTGCGGCGCAGCGCCGGTTTAGGCCCATCGAGGATGAAGGCGCGCATCTGCGGCAGGTTTTCGACGCCGGTTTCTTCGTCGCGCAGCCAGCGGTTCCACCAGGCGATTGCTTCGCCATGGAAATCGGCGCGGGGCTTGGGCCAGGCGAAATGCGGATATTTGTGCACCCAGGGGCCGATCAGGGCCTTGGCCTTTTCGCCGAGGCCCTCGATGGCCTTCATCGGCGTGTTGCGATAGCCGTCGGCCCAGCCGGCGATGACCATGGCAGGCACGGGGAAGCCATCGAAATCCTCGCAGATCGATCCGTGTTCCCAGAACGCATCGCGGCGCTGATGCTCCAGCCATTCCTCCATGAAGAAGGGTTCGTTTTCCAGCCGTTCCAGCCACATCTGCTTCCATGCATCGCCGACCAGCGCCGGATCGGGCGAGCGCGACTGATAGGCGAGCATGGTCGCGGCCCAGGAGAGCTGTGCGGAAAGATGCGTGCCGTTCTTGTAGTGAATGTCGTCATTGTAGCGATCGACGGTGGAGGCGATCGAGATCACCGCCTTCAACGCCGGTGGTTTGAGCGCCGCCACCTGCAGGCAGTTGAAGCCGCCCCAGGAAATACCCATCATGCCGACCTTGCCGTTAGACCAGGGCTGCGCGGCGATCCAGGCGATCAGTTCGCAGCCATCGCCAAGCTCGCGCGGCGTGTATTCGCCGTCGATGACGCCGTCGCTTTCACCGGAACCGCGGATGTCGACGCGGACGCCGGCGATGCCTGCCGCCGCAAACACCGGATAGGTGGATTCGTCGCGCGGGCTTGTTCCGTCACGCTTGCGATAGGGCAGATATTCGAGCACAGCCGGAACCGGGTTCTGATCCGCGCCGTCCGGCATCCAGATGCGGGCGGAAAGCCGTGTGCCGTCGGAAAGGACGATCCATTGGTTTTCGATGACGGTGACGTTGCGTATGGTCATATCCTGGTCTTTTCTGCATGCTGGCGACGCTCTTTAACGTCGCGGGAGGCGATGATGTTCGGAAGAAATGTTTCTGCTGCCGTTTTGATCCTCGGATTTACCGGTGTTGCCGGAGCGAGCGACACGGCACCGCTGCCGGCCTGCGCGCTGTCCGGCGCCACAAGCGTGATGATCGGCGGCCAGCCGGCGCTGAGAATGTCTGACGTCGCCAATTGTCCGCCGGAACTCTACGAGATTGTGCCCAGCATCTTCATCGAAGGCCAGCCTGTCGTGCATTTCCGCTCCGGCACCGGTGCCAAGGGCGACTGTTTCGCCAAGGGCGATCCGTCCGTCATGCTGGAAGGCGAGGCAGCGCAGCGAACCGGCGACGTTGCTTGCAGCGCGAAATAACATCATAGCCCGAGGCGGCCAGCGACGGGCTACACTTTCGCTCGGCATCGTCAATTGCCGGCGCTTTCCATCCGGCGCGTCGTCAGCACCTTTTCCAGCCATCCGATTTCCATTTCCGGAACTGACTTCAAGAGCAGGTCGGTATAATCGTCGAAGGGTGGCGAGAGCACCTTGGACTTGGGCCCGAAGCGCACCAGCTTGCCGCGATGCATGACGGCGACAGAGTCTGCGATGGCGCGGACAATGGCGATGTCGTGGGTGATAAAGACATAGGAAACAGCGGTTTCCTCCTGAAGCTTCAGAAGCAGATTCAGGATGCCTTCGGCCACCAGCGGGTCGAGCGCCGAGGTCGGTTCGTCGCAAAGAATCAGTTCTGGTTTTGCCGCGAGCGCTCTTGCGATCGCCACGCGCTGCTTCTGGCCGCCCGACAGTTCGGCCGGGTAACGGTCGAGAAAACGATCGCCCATTTCGATTTGGTCGAGCAGCTGCTTGACCCGCTCCGTCTTTCTGGCCCCATGCAGGCCATAGTAGAAGGAGATCGGCCGGCCGATGATGTCGCGCACAGTCTGACGCGGGTTCATCGCTGTATCCGCCATCTGGTAGATCATCTGCACGCGGCGCAATTCCTCCTTGCTGCGCCCGCTCAGAGCTTTTGGAAGCACCTTGCCGTCGAAGGTGATTGTGCCTTCCGACGGCGGCAGAAGACCAGTGATGACGCGGGCCAGCGTCGACTTGCCGGAACCGCTTTCGCCGACGATCGCCAGCGTCTGGCCCTTGGGCAGATGCATGGACACGTCGTGCAGCACCTTGAAGCCATTGGCGTAACCGGCACTGACATGCTCGATCTTCAAGAGGGTGTTGCTCTGGTCGCGGGCTTCCTCCCGCTTGCTCTGGCGGACGCTGACCAGCGCCCTTGTATAGTCCTCGTTCGGAGCCTCGATGATCTGCCTGGTTGTTCCATATTCGACGGTCTTGCCGTGACGCAGCACCATGATGTCGTCGGAAATCTGGGCAACCACGGCAAGGTCATGGGTAATGTAGAGCGCTGCGGTATGCGTTTCCTCGATCGCGTGCTTGATCGCCGCCAGAACGTCGATCTGCGTGGTGACATCAAGCGCGGTCGTCGGCTCGTCGAAGACGATCAGTTCGGGATTGGGGCAGAGCGCCATGGCTGTCATGGCGCGCTGCAACTGGCCGCCGGAGACTTGATGGGGAAAGCGGTCACCGAACGTTTCAGGGCTCGGTAGGCCAAGCACCTTGAAGAGGTAGAGCGCCCGCTTTTCCGCATCCGCCCGGCTCATGATCTTGTGGCGCAAGGACGCCTCGATCACCTGTTCGCCGAGCTTGTGGGCTGGGTTGAAGGCGGCTGCCGCAGACTGGGCGACATAGCAGACCTTGCAGCCGCGGATGGTGCGCACACCGTCACGGCCGAGCGTCAGGATATCCTTGCCGTTGAGCAGGACCTGCCCGCCGGTGATCGATGCACCGCCACGGCCATAGGCAAGGGCAGAGAGACCGATCGTGGATTTGCCGGCGCCGGATTCGCCGATCAGGCCAAGCACCTTGCCCTTCTGGACATCGAAGGAGACGTTTTCGACCAGGGTCACGGTTTTCGGCGGTTCGCCCGGCGGATAACTGGTGGCCTCGATCTTCAGATTTTTGACAGACAACAAATCAGGCATCGCCGCGCCCTCCCTTGAGGCTCGAGGTTCGCTTCATCAGCCAGTCGACGACGAGGTTGACGCAGATGGCAAGGCCGGCGATCGCGCCGCCCGGGACGAGGGCCGCCGAGATGCCGAAGATGATGCCGTCCTTGTTGTCCTTGACCATGCCGCCCCAGTCGGCGGCCGGCGGCTGGATGCCGAGACCGAGGAAGGAGAGGGTGGAGAGGAACAGGATGGAAAAGGCAAAGCGCAGGCCGAATTCGGCCAGAAGCGGCGACAGTGTATTGGGCAGGATTTCCCGGAAGATGATCCACCGCGTGCCTTCGCCGCGCAGGCGCGCCGCCTCAACGAATTCCATCACCGCCACATCGAGCGCGACGGCACGGCCGATGCGGAAGACGCGGGTACTGTCGAGGATCGCCATGACCAGAATGAGGATCCAGAGCTGTTGCGGCAGGACGGCAAGGACGACGAGGGCGAAGATCAGCGTCGGGATGGCCATCATCAGGTCGTTGAAACGCGAGAACAGCTGGTCGATGAGCCCACCTGTGACGGCTGCCGTGAACGACAGCAGCATGCCGAGCGAGAAGGATATGACCGTTGCGGCAAGGGCGACGAAGATCGTCGTTCTCGCTCCGAAGATCAGGCGGGACAAAAGGTCCCGGCCGAGATTGTCGGTGCCGAGCAGGAAGTCGCCGCCCATCGGCAGCCAGATGTCGCCGACGACGTCGCGTTCGCCGAAGGGCGCGATCCAGGGCGCGAAGATGGCGCATGACAGCGCAAGGACGATACCGGCGATGCCGACCCATGCACTCAAGGGGATGGAGCTCAATCTCATCGTGGATGCCTCAATCTCGGATTGGCGAGGATGGCGAGAATATCCGCGGCCATGTTGAGGAAAATGTAGAAGGCGGCAAAGATCAGACCGCAGGCCTGGACCACCGGCATGTCGCGCACCGTGACGGCATCGACCATGTACTGGCCCATACCCGGATAGACGAACACCACTTCCACGACGACGACGCCGACAACGAGATAGGCGAGATTGAGCGCGATGACGTTGATAACCGGGGCGACGGCATTGGGAGCGGCGTGCCTTGCAATGATGCGGAAGGCGCTAAGGCCCTTGAGTTCTGCCGTCTCGACATAGGCCGACGACATGACGTTGAGGATAGCCGCGCGCGTCATGCGCATCATATGGGCGAGAACGACCAGCACCAGCGTTGCGACCGGCAGCGCGATGGCCGAGAGCCGTTCGCCAAAGCCCATGCTGTCATAGACGGTGGCGGGGAAGGTCGCCACGCCCAGCTGGACGGCGAAGAACAGGATCAGGAGATAACCGACGAAGAACTCGGGCAGCGAGATGGCAGCCAGGGAGACAACGTTGATGATCTTGTCCGGTAACCGGTTGCGGTATTGCACGGCAAGCATGCCAAGTGCGACGGCCAGCGGAACGGAGACAATAGCAGCGAAGAAAGCAAGAAACAGCGAATTGCCAAGCCGTTTGCCGATCTGCTCGCTGACGGAGTTCTTGCTGGCCCAGGATTTGCCGAAGTCACCCTTCACCGCGCCGCTGAGCCAGGTGATGTAACGCTCGGTCAGCGGCCGGTCGAGGCCAAGGTCCTTGCGAATGTTTTCCACCGCCTGCGGCGTTGCCGACTGGCCAAGATAGGTGGTGGCGAAATCGCCGGGCAGGGCTTCCACGCCGCCGAAGATCATCAGCGACACGGCAAAGAGCAGGCCAACGCTTAAACCCAGACGCTGGACGATGAGGGCCGCCAAAGGACGGCGCAGGGTGAAACGGCGCCAGAACGTACCGGTGACGACGCCCGCCGGGGGCGTCATCATCGTTCCGGAAACGGGCGCCGATTGCGAGAGGCTTTCGCCCCCCGCAGCCGGACCCGCCGTCAACGCCGGACCCTTGTTCGGTCCGTCGCCCGTCATCAGGCGTCGAGCCAGACGCGGGTTGCGACGTAACCGTTCGACATGTCGTTGCCAATGTCGTGGACGTAGCCCTTCACCTGTTTGGTGGAGGCATTCACGAAGTCGTTGAACATCGGCAGGATCAGGCCGCCTTCGTCGCGGACCATCATGGCCATCGAGCGGTACATTTCCTTGCGCTTGGCTTCATCCAGTTCCGAACGGGCTTCAAGCAGCACCTTGTCGAAATCGGGACGCAGGAAGCGCGTGTCGTTCCAGTCGGCGGTCGAAAGGTAAGCCGTCGAGTACATCTGGTCCTGGGTCGGACGGCCGCCCCAGTAGGATGTCGAGAACGGCTGGACGTTCCAGACGTTCGACCAGTAGCCGTCGCCGGGCTCGCGCTTCACTTCGATCTCGATGCCCGCCTTCTTGGCGCTCTCCTGATAGAGGACCGCCGCATCGACGGCGCCAGGGAAGGCGACATCGGACGTGCGCAGAAGGACCGGACCGCTATGGCCGGACTTCTTGTAGTGGAAGGCCGCCTTGTCCGGATCGTAGGCGCGCTGCTCGATGCCTTCCGGGAAGAGAGCGTAGGTCGAGTTGATCGGGAAATCGTTGCCGACCTTGCCGTAGCCGCCGAGGATGGTCTGCACCATGTTCTCGCGGTCCATCGAGTATTTCAACGCCATGCGCAGGTCGTTGTTGTCGAACGGCGCGGTATTGCAGTGCATGATGAAAACGTAGTGGCCGCGGCCGGAGGTCGAGAGGATCTCGACGGTCGGCGCACGCTTCAGGAGTGCTACGGTCTTCGGATCGACGCGGTTGATGTAGTGAACCTGGCCGGAGGAAAGCGCGGCGATACGGGCCGTCGCGTCGTTCATGTTGATGATTTCAACGCTATCGACGTAACCGCGATTCGGATTCCAGTCGTTCGGGTTCTTTTCGAAGGTGGCGCGCACGCCGGCTTCAAAACTGGTCAGCTTGTAGGGGCCGGTGCCGATCGCCGCATTCGGATTGTCGTAGCCGCCACCCGGCTGGATGATCAGGTGGTAGTCGGACAGAAGCAGCGGCAGGTCGGCATTGCCCTCCGTCAGTGTCAGGACGAGATCGCCGCCCTTGTCCTCGATCGTCTTGATCGACTTCATGACGCCGAGGGCACCCGATTCCGACTTCTCGTCGGTGTGGCGCTGCAGGGTCTTGACCACGTCGTCGATCGTCAGTTCCTTGCCGTCATGGAACTGGACGCCCTTGCGGATCTTGAAGGTCCAGACGGCAGCATCCGGCGAAGGCTCCCAGCTTTCGGCCAGTGCGGGCACAGCGGCGCCCGTCAGCGGGTCGGATTCGACCAGCATGTCGCCCCAGTTGCGGCCGACGACGAAGAGCACCTGCGACAGTGCCTTGGCCGGATCGAGCGCGTCGGTGGCCGAGCCGCCTTCGAGGCCGAGTTTCAGGTGACCGCCCTTTTTCGGCTCCTGCGCCGAGGCGCTGGCCGCAAACAGCGTGCTTGCGCTCGACAGCGCGACGCCTGCGGCCAAGGTCCGGCCCATGAATTCGCGCCGGTTCATCTTGCCCATCGTCACCTGATTGGCGAGGTAGTTCTTGTAATCGCTCATTCCCCTGTTCCCTATGTTGATGGCTTTTCGCCGTTTTTGATTATTGTTTTCGATCATGATTGATCGGGGTGTTGTATGCCCGAGGGCATGTAGGTCAGTCACTTCTGCGGTTTGGTTTGCCGCAATCGAGCCTTTCATGAAATGGGCGCCCCGATTCCGGAAAACCCGTTGAAAATCATGGTATCTTCAGAGTTGGCCTCTGTATTCACATAAAAATTTCGCAGTTATCATAAATCTGACTTATGGTGCCAGGGCGCAGAAAATCGTTGTGCGCCTTGCCGTCATGCGCTGCCCGGCAGCTACTTTCCCTTCCAGACCGGGTCGCGTTTTTCCGAAAACGCCCGCGCGCCTTCCAGCTGGTCGTCGCTCGAATAGAGGATATCGACCGTCTTGAACTGGCGCTTGGTGATCTTGTTCATCGTCGTCTGGAAATCCTCGCCTTCGGCAGCGCGGACCACTTCCTTGATCGCGGCATAGACCAGCGGCGGGCCGCTTTCGAGCAGGCGGGCGAGCGCCCAGGCGCGCTCCATCAGCTTGTCGGCGGGCAAGATCTCGTTGACGAAGCCCCAGCGGTGCGCCTCAGCCGCATCCAGCCAGCGGCCGGTGAACAGCATGTCCATGGCGATGTGGTAGGGGATGCGCTTTGGCAGCTTGATCGAGGCGGCATCGGCGACCGTGCCCGAGCGGATTTCCGGCAGGGCGAAGGTCGCGTGTTCGGCAGCAAGGATCATGTCGGTCGACAGGGCGATTTCCAGACCGCCGCCGCAGCAGATGCCATTGATGGCAGCGATGACCGGCTTGTTGAGATCGCGCAGTTCCTGCATGCCGCCGAAGCCGCCGATGCCGTAGTCGCCATCGACCGCGTCGCCGCCGGCGGCCGCCTTCAGATCCCATCCCGGACAGAAGAATTTCTCGCCAGCACCGGTAATGATCGCGACGCGCAACGTCTCGTCGTCGCGGAAGCCGGCAAAGATTTCGCCCATGATACGGCTGGTCACCAGATCGATCGCATTGGCTTTCGGCCGATCGATGGTGACTTCGAGAATTCCGCCTTCGCGGCGCGTTCTGATAGGTCCGGTCATAGGCGTTATTTCCTTCGACGGATCAGGGCATCGGCCGCAACGGTTCCAGACCCTTGCGGCAAGACCATGATAGGATTGATATCGAGTTCTTCGAGCTTTGAAGCGTTTGCAGCGACATAGGATGCCACGGCAGCGACAGCTGCAATGAGGGCCGGAATGTCGCCTTTTGGGCTGCCGCGATATCCGTCGAGCAGCTTTCTGATTTTCAGGCCGGAAATGGCCTCGCCGATAGCCTCAGGCGTCGTCGGAAGGGTTAAATTCGCCGAATCGTCCAGCAATTCCACCAGAATCCCGCYGGCGCCAATGGTCAGCACCAGACCGGCGACGGGGTCACGAAGCGCGCCGACGATGATTTCAGCGACGGGTTTTGCAATCATTTTTTCGACAAGATAGCCGGACGCGACGCTTCTCATGGCCTCTGCTGCATCAAGAACCGACTGCCGGTCGGCAAGGTTGAGCTTGACGGCACCTGCTTCGGTCTTGTGGGCAACGCCGAGACCCTTGAGGACCACCGGAAAGCCCAGCGTTTCGGCGGCATCGGCAGCTTCATCTGTTGTGGACGCAGTCCTGCCTGCCGGGACTGCGAGGCCGAATTTTGCCAGTTCGGCTTTTGCCTCGCTCTCGCTGATCACAACGATTTCTCCGCCTTCCGACTGTGCGGACAGGAGCGGTGCCGGAGCCGGTTTCGCCCAGATGGCGCCGATGCCGGCCGAAATTTCGGCGGCGGCCAGCGCTTCGTCGATGCCGGAGAAGGCAACGACGCCGGCGGCCATCAGCGACAGTGCGGTGTCTTCCGGCATGTTTTCACCGAGGCTGGCGACGATGCCCGCAACGGCGCCCGTCGCCTTGGCCGAGGCGATGACGGCCTCGCAGGTGGTGTTCCAATCGGCTGCATCGCAGCGGTCCTGCCGCGGGAAATCGAGGACGACGAGGTTGAGCGCATAATCGCCCTTCATCATCGCCGTAAACGCCGTCGTCTGCTTTTCCAGATTGCCCCAGACGAAGGTGTGATAGTCGAGCGGGTTGGCGATGGTGACCATCTCGCCGAGGCTTTCGCGCAAGGGCTGGCGCTGCGCGTCCTTCAGGGCCCGGAACACAGTCTTCCGTTTCACGCCGGCATCAGCCATCAGCGAGGCCTCGCCACCGGAGCAGCTCATCGAGGAGATGTCGAGGCTTTTCAGCGGCGGGTGGAGGTGGAGCAGCTTCAGCGTTTCCAGCAGTTCCGGCAGCGTATCGACGCGGCCGATCCCGAGGCGTTCGAGCACGGCGCTGGAAACGGCGTCGTTGCCCGCGAGCGATGCGGTATGCGAGACCGTCGCCAGCTGCGCGGCTTCGGACTTGCCGACCTTCAGGGTGACGACCGGCTTTTTCAGTTCACGCGCCCGCGCCGCCAGCCGCTGCAGCGCCTCGATGCTGTCAAAGCCTTCGATGTGCAGACCGACGGCGGTGACGCGCGGGTCTTCGAGAGCGGCGATGGCAAGCTCCGAGAGGCCGGTCTGCGCCTGGTTTCCCGCCGTCATGATATAGGCGAGCGGCAGGCCGCGCATTTGCATGGAGATATTGCAGGCAATGTTCGACGACTGGGTGAGAACCGCGACGCCGCGTTCGACACGCTGCATACCGTGCTGGTCCGGCCAGAGCAGGGCGCCGTCGAGCGCGTTGATGAAGCCGTAGCAATTGGGGCCGACGATCGGCATGTCACCGGCCGCTGCGACCAGCGCCTCCTGCAGATCGTTGCCGTCGGCAAGCTCGCTGACGGCCTCGCGGAAGCCGGAAGCGTAGCAGATGGCACCACCGGCGCCGCGGGCAGACAGATCGCGGATGATCTCGATGGTGAGCTGACGGTTGACGCCGACGAAGGAAGCGTCGGGTGCGCCCGGAAGCTCGGCCACAGAGCGGTAGCACCGGCGGCCGAGGATTTCGTCCTCCCTGGGATGCACGGGCCAGATATCGCCCCTAAACCCCATCTTGTCGCATTGTTCGATAACCCGGCGCGCTTCCTTGCCGCCGAAGACGGCGATGGATCTGGGCCGGATAAGGCGGGTGAGAGAGCGGGTCATGCTCATGCTCCAAGCGGCCGGAGCAGGTCGCGGCTGATGATGTGCCGCTGGATTTCGGACGTGCCGTCCCAGATGCGCTCGACCCGGGCGTCGCGCCAGAAGCGGGCAAGCGGCAGGTCGTCCATCAGGCCCATGCCGCCATAGATCTGGATCGCCTCATCGGTGACGCGGGCGAGCATTTCCGAGGCATAGAGCTTGGCGGATGCGATCTCTCGGTTGGCCGGAAGCTTCTGGTCGAGCCGCCAGGCTGCTGCCAAAGTCAGATAGTCTGCCGCGTCGATCTCGGTGATCATGTCGGCGAGCTTGAAGGAAACGCCCTGGTTGGCGCCGATCGGCTTGCCGAACTGCTTGCGCTCGGCTGCATAGGGCAGGGCGTAGTCGAACACCCGGCGGGCGCGGCCGACGCAGGTCGCGGCAACGGTAATGCGCGTGGCGTAGAGCCAGTCATTGGCGATGTCGAAGCCCTTGTGGACTTCGCCGAGGATGGCGGAGGAGGGCAGACGGCAATCGTCGAAGGAGAGGATGCAGTTCTTGTAGCCACGGTGAGAAACCGAGTCATAGCCGTTGCGGATTTCAAAGCCCGGTGTGCCGCGATCGACGAGGAAACAGGTGATCTTTTTCTTCGGGCCGCGCGGCGTCTCTTCCTCGCCGGTGGCGATGAAGACGATGACGAAATCGGCGATATTGGCATGTGAAATGAAATGCTTGGTGCCGTTGACGATCCAGTCGTCGCCATCCTGACGCGCGAAACACTTCATGCCGCGCACGTCGGAGCCGGCATCCGGCTCGGTCATGGCCAGCGCATCGAATTTCTCGCCCTTGACGGCGGGGATCAGGTATTTTTCGCGCTGCTCGTCATTGCAGGCCATCAGGATGCCCGAGGGGCGGCCGAAGAACACGGTGAGGCCCATGGAGCCGCGGCCGAGTTCGCGCTCGACCAGTGTGAAGGTCTGGTGATCGAGACCGGCGCCACCGACCTCTTCGGGCATGTTGCAGGCGAAGAAGCCGAGATCCTTGCACTTTTGCGCAATCTCCTGACCAAGTTCCTTCGGCACGGTACCGGTCCGTTCGACCTCGTTCTCGTGCGGATAGATTTCGGTCTCGACGAAGCCGCGAACGGTATCGACGATCATCTGCTGTTCTTCGGTCAGTGCGAAATCCATGATGTGTTCCCTCGTATTCTTGTTTTGGGTTCGGCCCAAGCCCTGCCCCTCACCCTAGCCCTCTCCCCGCAGGCGGGGAGAGGGGACGACGGAAGTTGCCGCTTGTCCCTTCTCCCCGTTTACGGGGAGAAGGTGCCCGACAGGGCGGATCAGGGGCAGCCTTGCCGTCCGCCTATCGTTTCTGCCCCACAGCACGCCCAACGCCCTCAGGCTTCGGCAATCCAGCATGCGCCTCGGCAATCGCCTTGATCCTGTCGAGAACCGAGGCGGGAGCCGGAACGGCCTTGCTCTCCTTGGAGGAGACATGCAGCATCATCTGTTCGGCGGTTGCCACCGCTTCGCCGGAGGCAGCGTTGTAGATGGTCGAGAAGATATGCAGGCGCTTCTCGTCATAGGAGAGGATCTGGCAGGTCGAGTAGAGCGCGTCGCCGAGCTTGGCTTCGCCGAGATTGCGGATGTGGGTCTCGACCGTGTAGTAGCTGTGGCCGTTCTTGACGTAGTCGAGGTCGACGCCGATCAGGCGCAGGACGCCGTCCGACGTGTCGCCGAACACCTGCAGGTAGCGGTGTTCTGTCATGTGGCCGTTATAGTCGACCCAGGCGGCGTTGACCTTGGTGTCGAGAATGCGGATCGGCTGTGCCTGGCCCAGATCGGTCTTGGGCTTTTCGGCGCTGGCCCAGAGACTGTCCTCGAAATCGGCGAGCAGCTTGCCGGCTCCCCAGCCCTTGCCGCCATCGCCGCTCTTCAAGGCATGCATGATGCCGACGAGGTTTTCGTCGCGGATGCGTTCCAGCTCGCGGATGCCGCGGGCGCCGGACTGCGCGTCGGACTGGCCGGCGATCTTGTCGACCAGTTCGTCGTCGAGATCAACGACGTCCATCAGCTTGGTCCAGGGCCAGGACAGGCAGGGGCCGAACTGGGCGAGGAAATGGCGCATGCCGGCTTCGCCACCGGCAATGCGGTAGGTCTCGAACATGCCCATCTGCGCCCAGCGCATGCCGAACGAATAGCGGATGACGTCGTCGAGCGTTTCTGTATCGCAGATGTCGTCCTTGATCAGCCACAGGCCTTCGCGCCAGACGGCTTCGAGCAGGCGGTCGCCGACGAAGGCCTCGATCTCCTTGTTGATGATCACGCCCTTCATGCCGATCGGCGCAAGCTTTGCCTTGGCATCCTGCAGCGTCGCCTTGGCGGTCTTTTCGCCACCGACCAGTTCGGCGAGCGGCAACAGGTAGACCGGATTATAGGGATGGGCGACGAACATGCGCTCGGGATGCTTCATGTCACGCTGCAGGTCCGTCGGCATGATGCCTGATGTCGAGGAGCCGATCAGGGCTGTCGGCGAGGCGGCCGCGTCGATCTGGGTGATCACGTTGCGCTTCAGGTCGATCCGCTCGGGAACGCTTTCCTGAATCCAGTCAGCGCCTTGCACAGCTTCTTCGATGCTCTTGACGAAGGTGAGCCTTCCCTTCTTCGGCAGGGGCGCCATAGTCAGCATGGCATAGGCGCGCTCGGCATTGGCGAGCACTTCGCCGACGATGCGTTCTGCCTCCGGATGCGGATCGAACATGTTGACGTCGATGCCGGCGAGAATGAAGCGCGCCGCCCAGGCCCCGCCGATAACGCCGCCGCCGATGCAGGCTGCCTTGGTGATTTTGGTCATGCTTGTTCCACCTTTGTTTGTCTTAAGACCCCGCCCCAACCCCCTCCCACAAAGGGGAGGAGCTTACCTCGCCGCTCCAACATCAATCTCATCAACGTTTCAGCTTGCGGTGCGCTCAGTTTTTGGCGGAAGCGGTGCCGCAGATCAGGCCCTCCCGCTTGTGGGGAGGGTTGGGAGGGTCTATCTTTTTGTGAGCTTCAGCTTCTCGCGCACTTCGGCCGGGCCGATAATCCGGGCGCCCATGCCTTCGATGACGCCGACGGCCTTTTCGACGAGCTGCGCGTTGGTGGCGAGCTGGCCCTTGCCGATATAGAGATTGTCTTCCAGCCCGACGCGGACATTGCCGCCGGCAAGCACTGCCGCTGCCGGATAGGCAAGCGCATTGCGGCCGATCGAGAAGGCAGAGAATGTCCAGTTCTTCGGGACGTTGTTGACCATCGCCATGAAGGTGTTGAGGTCGTCGGGCGCACCCCACGGAATGCCCATGCAAAGCTGGATCAGGACTGGGTCTTCGATCAGGCCTTCCTCGACCAGCTGCTTGGCGAACCAGAGATGACCGGTATCGAAAGCCTCGATTTCCGGGCGCACGCCAAGATCGGTCATCAACTTGGCCATGGCGCGCAGCATCGACGGCGTATTGGTCATGACATAGTCGCCGAGCGAGAAGTTCATCGTGCCGCAATCCAGCGTGCAGATTTCCGGCAGGCATTCGGCGACGTGGGAAACGCGCTCGGTGGCGCCGGCCATGTCGGTGCCGTTGGGATTGAGCGGCAGCGGGCTTTCGACATTGCCGAAAATCATGTCGCCGCCCATGCCGGCCGTCAGGTTGAGCACCACATCGACATCGGCGGAGCGGATGAGATCGGTGACTTCCTTGTAGAGGTCATTGCGGCGGCTCGGTGCACCCGTATCCGGATCACGCACGTGACAATGGACGATGGCAGCACCTGCCTTGGCGGCGTCGATGGCCGAGGCTGCAATCTGTTTTGGCGATCGCGGCACATGCGGCGACTTGCCGGCGGTATCGCCGGATCCGGTGACGGCACAGGTGATGAAAACGTCGCGGTTCATGCTCAGTGGCATAAAAGCCTCCCCTTGTTCTTGACCGGCATTACGAGCTAAGAATGCCGGCTCTGCTTTCCTTTTGCGGATGTGTGTTATACATTTTCGGAATTAGAAGCCGGAGATGGACGAATGCTCGTTCCAGCGGATGGGACCCAGCATATCGATCTGCTGGTGTTGCCGGAGACCAATCTGATCCTCGTTGCGTCGGTGATCGAACCGCTTCGTGCCGCCAATCGCATTGCCGGAAAGGTGCTGTACGACTGGGCGATTTTCAGCCCGGACGGCCAGCCGATCGAAACCAAGAGCGGAATTCCCATCCCCGTTGCCGGGCCTTTCCGGCCACAGAATGAAACGGCACCGCTGTTTATCCTGTCGAGCTACAACTGGAGGGCCTACGCGACGATGCAGTTGAAGATGCTCCTGTCGCGAACGGCCCGGCATCGCGAGGTGATGGCCGGGATCGAGGCCGGCACATGGTTTCTGGCCGAGACCAGCCTGCTCGACAATTTCTCGGCAACCAATCACTGGGAAGATTTCGAGGATTTCGCTGCCGCCTATCCGCACATCACCGTGGTGCGCGAGCGGTTCGTCATCGACGGCAAGCGGATTACCACCGGCGGTTCGCTGCCGACGCTTGACCTGATGCTGGAGCTGATCCGCCGCCAGCACAGCTATTCGCTGGCGCTGGAAGTATCGCGGCTGTTCATCTACGAACAGGAGCGCACGCGCGGCGACCTGCTCCAGGTTCCCGCCATCGGCAACATGCGCATCCTGGATGCCCGGGTGGGAGCAGCCGTCAAGCTGATGGAAGAGACGGTTGATGCCCCCCTGACGCTGGCCCGTCTCGCCCGCCGGGCGGGTGTCAGCGCCCGCCACTTGCAGGACCTGTTTCAGGAGACCATGGGAGTGGCGCCGCATGCCCATTACCTGGCACTTCGGCTGAATGCGGCGCGGCGCAAGGTGATCGAGACCCGTGCCGATTTCGCCGATATCGCCGCCGCTACCGGCTTCAATTCATCCTCGGCCTTTTCGCGCAGTTATCGCGCCCACTACCGCGAAAGCCCGAGCGAAACGCGAAGGCGCGTCAAGCTCAAGAGTTGATTCAAGTCCTTCGCGCGTCGATTCAAGGGGTGGTGGATTCCTGAGTCAGATCAGGCGTTTGGCGTCCATTGTGCAGGAGGTGATTCAAGCATGGGCTGGCCCAATGTCCTGTCCGTTGTCATCATGCCCAGCATGGCTTCCGCCACCTGCCGGGAGAGCGCGTTTTTCTGCCATGCCAGCGACAGGCTCTGCATATAGCCAGGCCCCAGCCTTAGCATCGCCGGGGCATTTCGCATGCGGGCGGCGGAGCTTTCCGGCAACACCGAAAGATAACCGTGGTCCATCACCAGATTGAGGATGACGGGGATGGAATCGACTTCGGTCAATGTCAGCCTGCTGCGTTCCTGCTCGCTGAGCGTTGCCTCGATGAAATGGGTCGCCTGCTGGCGCAGCCCGCTTTTGACGCTCGGCACGGCGATGGGATTGGCTTGCAGCAATCCACCGATATCGCTGCCGTGCCTGGCAAACAGCGACGGGTGGCCGGCGAGCGCCAGCGGCGTGCGCGAAATCAGCCTGCCTTCGAATTCCAACGGGAAGGTTTCGAGGTCAAGCAGGACCACGTCGAAACGACGGTTCTTCAGGCCGGCGATCAGTTCGTCGGCGGTCGTGCTGGACACGAACAGCGGCTGACGCGGGCGGGCGCGATGCCACTGCGCCGTCAGCGCCGCCAGCATGCGGGCGATCTCGCTTTCCGGACCGAGCGGCATTACCGAGCCGAAACGCCAGGTCGCAGCCGCCCGGCGGAAGCGGTCGCCGGAGGCGCGCGACAGCCGCCGCCAGATTTCGAGCAGGTTTTCGACGATCGGGATCGCCGCCAGGCCTTCGGCCGTGCAGGCGATACCGGATGGCGAACGGATCATGAGCGCGTAGCCGAGGTCGCGCTCCAGGTCGTTCATCTGCCGCGTCAGCTGCGGCTGTCCGGTCGCCGACATCTTCGACGCGCCGCGGATACTGCCGCTGCGGGCGACGGTGACGAAGCGTTCCAGCGCGGTCAAGCTGATCGATGGTGTGGCATCCGGGTTTTTGCCGGGGGACAGGAGCAACCTGATGGCCTCGCTTGCGGCTGCAAGGTCAGCCATGCGGCTCTGCGCCTCCAATGTCGGCACAAGATTGGCGCGCTCGCGCCGGACCAGCGGCACCGCGATGGCTGCCTCGAAGCGTTTCAAGGCGGCGCTGACGCTTGCCGGCGGCCTGCCGCTCACCTTCGCTGCCCGGCGGATTCCGCGTTCGTCGAGGATCGCGTGAACAAGGGCGAGCGTGGCAATGTCCATGGGCGGTGACGATCCTCTTCAGGCGGATTGCGGGGTAGCGCCGATATGTACAGCCATCGGCATCAGGTGTTTCATTTTTGGGATATAACACAAACCGGGCTGTTGGGCATAGCATGTCGCCAACAAGGTGAGTCAAAGCATGCATGCATCGGTGAAAACCATTGTCCTGAACGGTAACCCGCTCGACTTCTCCTCATTGGAGAAAATCGGCTCCGGCCTGTTCGTGCCCGTCGTTGCCGAGCAGTCATTCGAACGGGTCGATACCGCCCACAGCGTCATCGCCGGTCGTATCGCCATGGGCCTGCCGGTCTATGGCGCCAATACCGGCGTCGGCTCGATGAAGGATCGCCTGTGGACGGTCGATGACCTGGTGGAATTCAACACGGCACTGGTCAAGGCCCACCATTTCGGCACCGGTCCATTGTTTTCCGCAGCCATCGTGCGCAAGGCCATCGCTATCCGCATCAACACGGCGCTCGCCGGCCATACCGGTTGCAGCGTCGATCTCGTCAAGGCGTTCCTGGCTCTTCTGGAGCGCGGCGTCGTGCCGGCCGTCCATCGCCATGGCTCGATCGGCTGTGCCGATATCGGCCTGATGGGGCAAATCGCCTCGGTGCTGACCGGTACGGGCCAAGCCTTTTTCGAGGGTGAATTGCTCGACGCGGTGGAGGCGCTCCGCCGCGCCGGGCTTGAACCCTTCGTCATGCTGCCGCGCGATGCGCTGGCAGCGCTCAGCGTCAACGCGACGGCCTTTGCCGCGGCCGCCGACGTCTTGCGCGAGGCGGCATCGGCCGTTCGCGTGCTGATGACCACTGGCCTGATGTCGTCGCTGGCGCTCGGCGCCTCTGCCGACCCGTGGCGGGTTGCCGCAACCCTTGGAACACGCGGCGAAGCGCTGGTCGGCTCCTGGCTTTATGGCCAGTCCGATTGTGTCGACTGGCCGCTGCCGACGGCAATCCATGATCCCTTGAGCCTGCGCATGACCGCGCAGGTGTTTGGCGCAGCCGTCGATACGCTTCTGGTCGCGGCCGAACGGCTGGTCGATGCGACCTATTTGTCCGACGATAATCCGGTCGTGCTGGGCGGGCAGGTGCATTCGTCCGGCGCGTCGCTGCCTTTGACGACGACGCTCTATATCGAGACGGCGCAGATCGCCTTTTCGCATGTGGCGCGCAATGTGCTGAACCGCTGCATCCTTCTCTCCAACGGCGTGCGGCGAAACCTGCCGATCAACCTGGTCGCACCGGGCGAAGTCGCGAGCGGCCTTGGCCCGGTGATGAAGCTGGTGGTGGAACTCTACATGCGCGTTCAGTCGCTTGCTGTTCCCTTGTCGGCGCAATCGATCGTCGTTGCCGGCGGTCTGGAGGAGGAGGCGACCTTCCTGCCGCTGATCGTTGAGCGCATGGAAACGCAGGTGCGCGATCTCAGGCAGATGGCGGCGATCGAGGCCATGCTATCGGCCCAGGCCATCGATCTTTTGGGCGATGCACCGCACGGCGTCACCCGGATTGCCTATGACCGGGTGCGGGCCGTCAGCCCGGTCTATCTCAAGGACCGGCCACTGTCGAAGGAGATCGAGGTGCTGCATCACGATTTTGCCTGCGGGCGCCTGCTTGAGGCGATCGTGGCGGCCGCGCCGATGCCCGAATTCGACGATTTCTTTGCGCTTGGACAGTAAGGGAGGCAGGGGATGTCTGACTTCGATCTGGTTCTGAAAGGGACGGTTGTTCTGGCCGATCGCATCGTCGAGGGCGGGTTCGTCGCTGCGCGCGACGGCAAGGTGGCGTTTGTCGGGCAGGGCGCCATGCCGGGCGCACGCGAACGCCATGATCTTGGAAGCGCGCTGATCCTGCCCGGAGCCATCGATGCGCAGGTGCATTCGCTGAGCCAAAAGGATCAGGAGGATTTCATCTGGTCGACGCGCTCGGCGGCGGCGGGCGGTGTCACCACCATCGTCGACATGCCCTATGACGAAGGCAATCTTGTCTGCTCGGCGCAGGCCGTGCAGCGCAAGATCGATCATGCCGGCAAACAGGCGCGCGTCGATTTCGCGCTCTACGGCACGATTGATCCGGAGGAAGGTCCGGCACGTATTCCCGAGATGGTCGAGGCGGGCGTCGCCGCGTTCAAGTTCTCGACCTTCGGCACGGATCCGAAACGTTTTCCGCGCATTCCGGCCGGTTTGCTGGAGGATTGTTTTGCGGCGATCGCGCCAACCGGCTTGGCTGCCGGTGTGCACAACGAGGACGACGAGGCGGTGCGGGCCGCGATCGACAAGGTCAAGGCGGCCGGCATTACCGACTACCGCGCCCACGGCCTGTCACGCCCGCCGCTGACGGAGCTGCTGGCCACCAATCAGATCTACGAAACAGGGGCGGCGACAGGCTGTCCTGCCCACGTCGTCCACTGCTCGGTCGGGCGCGGTTACGATATCGCCGCCGCCTATCGGGCACAGGGTTTTCGCGCCACCATCGAATGCTGCATCCACTATCTCGTTCTCGATGAGGAAAACGACGTGAAGCGGCTGGGCGGCAAGGCGAAGATCAATCCGCCGATCCGGCCGCGCGCCGAGGTGGAAAAGCTCTGGCGGCATGTGGCTGACGGCAAGGTGACGCTGGTTTCGACCGATCACGTCAGCTGGTCGGAAAACCGCAAGACCAATACGGACATGCTCGCCAACGCATCCGGTGTTCCAGGGCTGGAAGTGATGATCCCTCTGTTTGTCAAAGGCTTGCTGGAGCGCGGCATTCCCTTGACGCGCGCCGCCGAACTGATGTCGCTCAACCCGGCCCGGCATTTCCGGCTGGATCACCGGAAGGGTGCGCTGGAAGCCGGAAAGGATGCCGATATCGCCGTCCTGACGCCGGAGCCCTACAGCTATGACGCGGCGGCAAGCGGCAACAATGTCGTTGGCTGGTCGCCCTATAATGGCATCCGCCTGCCCTGGCGGGTGGCTGCTACCTATAACCGGGGCGTACAGGTTTTCGATGGCAAGGCGGTGTTGGCAGCGCCCGGCACTGGCCAATTCGTCCGGCCGCTGCCAAGCCTTCCGTTGCGCGAGGCTATCTGATGGCCACGGTCGAAACCAATCTTCCTGTCGATATCAGGCGCATTGCCGATATTATCAAGGGCCTTGCCCGTATCACCGAGCCGGACAAACCCTATACGCGCCGTGCCTTCACGCCACTGTTTCTCGAAGGGCGGGGCTTTCTCGAACAGCGCTTCAAGGCGGCCGGACTGGAAACCCGCATCGATGCGTCCGGAAACCTGATCGGCCGCCGCAAAGGGCGTAAATCCACGCTCGGGACGATCATGCTCGGCTCGCATTCCGATACGGTGCCGGAAGGCGGCCGCTTCGACGGTATCGCGGGCGTGGCTGCGGCGCTCGAAGTCGCGCAGGCGTTGGGCGATGCCGGCATCCGGCTCGATCATGATCTGGAGGTTGTCGATTTCCTCGCCGAAGAAGTCTCGATCTTCGGCGTGTCCTGTATCGGCAGCCGTGGTTTGGCGGGCCTGATCCCGGACGGCTGGCTGAGCCGCACGCAAGGGGAGCTCACTCTGCGGCAAGGCATGATCGATGCCGGCGGTGACCCGTCGCGGCTGGCACGGCAGAAGCGCTCTGATATCAAGGCATTTCTGGAATTGCATATCGAGCAGGGTCCGGTGCTGGAAGCCGAGCGCTGCGATATCGGTATCGTCACGGCGATCGCCGGTATTACCCGCATCGAAATTCTCTTCGAAGGCCAGGCGGACCATGCCGGCACGACGCCGATGGGGCACAGGCGCGATGCGCTGGTGGCTGCCGCGCGCATGGTCGGCGAGGTCGAACGTCTGGCCATGGATTTTGCCAAAGGCGAGGGGCATTTCACCGCGACGGTCGGCGAATTCTCGATCGCGCCGAATGCGGCCAATGTCGTGCCGTCACGCGCCCGCATCCTGATCGATGCACGCGCGGAGCTGCGGCCCGACATGGAACGGTTCATTGCCGAGATCGATCAGCTCGCCGTTGATATCCAGCGCGAAACCGGTGTGTCGATCGCCTCGCCAAAGCTGATTTCGGACAATTTTCCGACACCCGCTGACCCCTTGGTGATGCGCAATCTCGAACAGGCCTGTGACCGTGCCGGGGCAACGCGCCGTCGCATGGCGTCCGGTGCCGGTCACGATACCGCCTGGATGGCACGGATTTCCAAGTCGGCAATGATCTTCATCGCTTGCCGCGAGGGACGGTCGCATACGCCGGACGAATGGGCCGAGAATGACGACATCGCGCTTGGCGCGGCGGTTTTGTTCGAGGCCGTCCGGCAACTCGACGCGGATCTACAGGGAGAGCAGTGATGGGCCGGATACTCACGGAAAAGGACGTCGAAGCGGCGGTCAAGGGCGGCTCGGTCTATGCGGCTGGCGGTGGCGGCTGGGCCGATCATGGGCGAATGCTCGGCTATGCCGCGGTGTCGATCGGCAAGCCGGAACTGGTTTCCATCGACGAACTCGACGCCGATGATTGGGTAGCGACGGCTGCGGYCATCGGCGCACCGGCCTCGACGACGCCCTGGGAAATGCGCGGTGTCGATTACGTCAAGGCGGTCGAGCTGCTGCAGGAGGCGCTTGGCGAAAAGGTCTCGGCGCTGATGGTCGGGCAGAACGGCAAGTCCTCGACCCTGAACGGCTGGCTGCCATCGGCGATCCTCGGCACCAAGGTTCTCGATGCCGTCGGCGACATGCGGGCGCATCCGACCGGCGACATGGGGTCGATCGGCATGGCGGGCTCGCCCGAGCAGATGATCCAGACCGCGGTTGGCGGCAATCGCGAGGAGAACCGCTATATCGAGCTGGTCGTGCGCGGCGCGACCGCCAAAGTCTCGCCGATCCTGCGCACCGCATCCGACATGTCCGGCGGCTTCATCGCATCYTGCCGCAACCCGCTACGCGCGTCCTATGTGCGCAGGAACGCAGCACTTGGCGGCATCTCGCTGGCCTTGACTCTGGGCGAGGCGATTATCGCAGCGGAAGGCAAGGGCGGCAGCGCCATCATCGACACGATCGCCAAGACCACCAACGGTACGATCCTTGCGGAAGGCGTCATCACCGGCAAATCCGTCGTCTACACCAAGGAAGCTTTCGATATCGGCACGGTGACTCTGGGGAAGGGCGATGACTCTACGGTACTGCATGTCATGAACGAATATATGGCTGTCGAGAATGCCGGCGGCACGCGGCTTGCGACCTTCCCCGACGTCATCACCACGCTATCGCAGGAGGGCGAACCGTTGAGTGTCGGGCAATTACAGGTCGGCATGACAATCTTCGTGCTGCATGTGCCCAAAACCGTCATCCCTCTGGCGTCGAGCGTGCTCGATCCGTCGGTCTATCCGCCTGTCGAGAAGGCGATGGGCATTGACATCGCAAGCTACGCTTTGTCCGGCCGGATGTAGGGAGAATGTGCCATGTCGCGCGATGCCGGTCTTGAGGAACTGATCAGGCAGGAGCTCGGCGAGAGATCGGGGCTTTCCGAGAAGCCGATGTTCGGTGGCCTTGCCTTTCTCCTCGACGGCAATCTTCTTTGCGGCGCGCGCAACGACGGCATGCTGGTGCGCCTCGGCAAGGGCAATGATGGCTGGGCGCTGGAGCTCGATGGCATTGAGCTCATGGTGATGGGTGACCGTCGGATGAATGGCTGGGTGCGCGCAGGTGCGCAGGCCTTTGGAGACGACGCACTGCGCAAGCGCCTGCTTGACGCGGCACTCGCCTATGTTCTCTCGCTGCCGCCAAAATGAACAAAAAACGGTGCCGTGCCTCCTCCCTACACCAACCCTTTACGGGAGTGGCGTGAAGGCGGCCGGAACGCGATCGCAGACAAGAAGAAGGAAAGACCAAGATGCCGAAGGCCAACCCCCGTCACCCGAACTTTCCCATCCCCGGCGGCCCGGAACTGCGCGCAAAGGGCTGGCGGCAGGAGGCATTGCTGCGGCTGCTGGAAAACGTCCTTTCGGTCGGCGAGGATCCGGACAATCTGATCGTCTATGCCGCACTCGGCAAGGCGGCGCGCAACTGGGCCTCCCACAAGGCCATCGTAAAGACGCTCATGGAGATGGACGAGGACCAGACGCTGGTGATCCAGTCCGGCAAGCCGGTGGGGCTTTTAAAGACCCATGCCAAGGCGCCGCTGGTGATCATGGCCAATTGCAACATTGTCGGCCAATGGGCAAAGGCCGAGGTATTCTACGAGCTGGAAAGGCAGGGCTTAATCTGCTGGGGCGGGCTGACGGCCGGCGCCTGGCAATATATCGGCAGCCAGGGCGTCATTCAGGGCACCTACGAAATCTTCATGCGGATCGCCGAAAACCGGTTCGGTGGCGATCTCGCCGGGCGCTTCATCCTGACCGCCGGCTTGGGCGGCATGGGCGGCGCGCAGCCGCTCGCCGGCCGCATGGCGGGGGCTGCGATCCTGTGCATCGACATTGATCCCGTCCGCGCCGAAAAGCGAAAAGCGATCGGCTATCTCGAACATGTGGCGCCGGATCTCGATACGGCGCTGGCGATGATTGATCAGGCGGTCAAGGAAAAGCGCGCCACCTCCATCGGCCTTGTCGGCAATGCGGCCGCACTCTACCCTGAAATCGCCAGACGCGGCATCGTGCCGGATATCGTCACCGACCAGACCTCGGCCCACGATCTCGTTTACGGCTATGTGCCGAAGGGCATGAGCCTTGAGGAGGTCAAGCGGCTGCGTGTCGACGGGCAGGGGCAGCTGATGGCCGCAAGCCGCGCCTCGATCGTCGATCATGTGAAGGCCATGCTGGAGTTCCAGGCCAAGGGCGCAGAAGTCTTCGACAACGGCAACCTGATCCGCACCCAGGCGCGCGAGGGCGGCGTTGCCAATGCCTTCGATATCCGCATCTTCACTGAGGCCTATCTCAGGCCGCTGTTTGCCCGCGCCATCGGCCCCTTCCGCTGGATGGCGCTGTCGGGCGAGGAGTGCGACATCGCCCGCATCGACGATCTTTTGCTCGAAATGTTCCCCGACAACAAGATCGTCACCAACTGGATACGCCTTGCCCGTGAAAATGTGCCATTCGAAGGGCTGCCGGCCCGCATCGCGTGGCTCGGCCATGGCGAGCGGACGGAGCTGGCGGTGGCAGTCAATGCGCTGGTCGCATCCGGCGATCTCAAGGGGCCGATCGCCTTTTCCCGCGATCATCTCGACGCCGGCGCCATGGCGCATCCGAACATCATGACCGAACGGATGAAGGACGGTTCCGACGCCATTGCCGACTGGCCGTTGCTTGACGCCATGCTGCTTTGCTCATCGATGGCCGATCTCGTCGTCGTCCATTCCGGCGGCGGCGGTTATGCCGGCTATATGACCAGCTGCGGCGTGACGGTCGTTGCCGACGGCACGGAGGAGGGGGCGGAGCGGCTCAGTCATGCGCTGACCAACGACACGTCGCTCGGTGTCATCCGCTACGCCGATGCCGGTTATGAGGAGTCGGTGGACGAAATCGGCAAAAAGGGGATCGGTTATATCGCTCTGGATTGATCGACGGTGAACGCTTCATCGAAGCCTTGAAAATTACTCCGCCTGAGCGGTTCCGTTTGTTCTGGAACAACACTAGTGTGCCCGCGAACAACGCGGAGAACCCAGACCATGCCAGCTTCTGTGCGGATCGAAAACGAGCATCTGGCCGTCGATATTTCGTCGCTCGGTGCCGAAATGCAGGCGATCACCAGCCGGGACGGGCGTGCGTGGCTGTGGAACGGCGATGCGGCCTTCTGGAGCGGCCGTTCGCCCATTCTCTTCCCCATCGTCGGCAAGGCGCCCGGCGATACGATTTCGATTGATGGCAAGACCTACCCCATGGCGCAGCATGGGTTTGCCCGCCGCAGCGAATTCTCGCTTGCCGTATCGACACCGGCGATGTGCCGGTATGAATTGGCGGCATCGGAGACGACGCGATCGGTCTATCCCTTCGAGTTCGCTCTTGCCGTTGAACATCGGCTGGACGGCCATAGGCTGACGGTGGCGGCCGAAGTCGGCAATCGCGACGTCAAGGCAATGCCGTTCGGGATCGGGTTTCACCCGGCCTTCGTCTGGCCTTTGCCCGGCGCTGCGGGGCAGCCGCATGCCGTCACCCTGGACAACGGCGCCGAGCCGCCGCTTGTTCGCGTCCAGGCCGGGCTTCTGGACCCCACTGTCTTGCGCTCACCGTATCATGGCGGGCGGCTGGAGCTCGATCCGGCGATGTTCGATGCGGATGCGATGATCTTTCCTGAAGGTGCCGGAACCGGTCTTGCCTATGGCGCGAAGGGCGGTCCGCCCCTGCGGTTTCAATTCGACAACCTGCCCAATCTGGCACTCTGGACCAAGCCCGGGGCGCCGTTTCTTTGCATCGAGCCCTGGCATGGAATGGCGGCGCGTGCCGGCGGCTCCAATGCGCTCGATGAGCGGCCCTACACCGTGACGCTGGAGCCGGGTGCGACGGCACGTTTCGCGTTTTCCGTCGAGATACCGTCTGAAGAATAGGCAGCCAGGCGGGCGCGTTTCACACGACGGCTTCGCCGCCATCGACAACTAGGATCTGTCCAGTCATGTAGGATGAGCGGCCGGAAACGAGGAACAGGATCGATTCCGCGATCTCGCTGACATCTGCCCATCGTCCCATCGGCACCTTCTCGCGCACATAGGCCTCGATCGCGGCGCGTCCGCCCATCTGGGCGATGAAAGGGCTGTTAAAGGGCGTATCGACCCAGCCGGGGCAGAGCGCGTTGACGCGGATGCCGAATTTCGCGTAGTCGCCGGCCATCTGTTTGGTCATGGCGATGACGGCGTGTTTTGTGGTGGTATAGGCAATCATCTCACGGTCGTAGAGCACGCCGGAAGAGGACGACGTGTTGAGGATGACGCCGGAACCTTGGCGCTTCATCGCCGGTATGACGAAGCGGGCGGCCATGAAATGGGCGCGGACATTCAGGCTCCAGGAGCGGTCGAAGCCTTCGATTTCCACCTGTTCGAGATCGCCGGCCACCTGAGCTCCCGCGTGATTGTGCAGGATGTCGATGCGGCCATGGCGCTCAAGCACGGAAGCGATGCCCGCCTGAAGCGATATGTCGTCGGTGACGTCGAGGACGAGGCTTTCGGCACTGCCGCCGGCGTTCTCAATCATCGCCACGGTCTCTGCGGCACCTTCGGCACTGCGATCGGCGACGGCGACATGGGCGCCTTCGCGCGCCATGATCGCAGCACCCGCCTGGCCGATGCCGGAACCGGCGCCGGTGACGATGGCCACCCGGTCTTTCAGGATCATTGTCTACTCCCGGCCTGCACTTTTGTTGTCTTGTCCCGCATCAGCACGCGGGCAATCAGGATCATGAACAGCGAGGCGACCAGGACGATGGTGGCGATCGCGTTGATCTCCGGCGTCACGCCGCGCCTGATCGAGGCGAAGACGTAGATCGGCAAGGTCGTCTTCGAGCCCGCAACGAAGAAGGCGACGATGAAATCATCAAAGGAAAACGTGAAGGCGAGCAGGAAGCCGGCAAGCACCGACGGCAGGATCTGCGGCAGGACGATCTGGCGGAAGGTGGTGAACGGCGTCGCATAGAGATCGCCCGAGGCCTCGACGATATCGCGGCCGAGGCTGGCAATGCGGGCCTTGACGATCATGGTGACCAGCGCCAGCGAAAACAGGCCATGCGCGGCGATGATCGAGCCGTAGCCGAGGCCGAGCTGCGGCGGCTTGTCACCGGGCCAGATCGCGGCGAGCGCCGGGTTGACAAACGAGAAGACCTCGACCAGCGCCACCAGGGTGGCAATGCCGATGACGACGCCGGGCACGACGATGGCCGCGGCAAACAGGCCGTCGAAGATGGCGCGGCTGCGGCTGTTCAGGCGCTGCATGCCGAGCGCTGCCATGGTGCCGAAGACGGCCGCCAGAACGGCGCTGGTCAAGGCGATCATCAGGCTGTTCTGCAAGGCCGTGATCAGGAACGTGTTTCCAAGCGCCTTGCCGTACCACACAGTCGAGAAGCCGGTGAACTCGCTGGCGCTGCGCCCTGCATTGAACGAGAACAGCACGACCAGCGCGATCGGCGCATAGAGGAAGAGATAGACGGACGTGACGAGAGCGCGCATCAGACGAGATCCACCTGTCTTGAGCCGGAGACTTTCCAGGCAATGCGCATCGCCACCGTCAGCACGATGACGACGACCACGACGAGCGTCACGGCGATTGCCGAGCCGAAGGGCCAGTTGCGCGATTGCAGGAAGAGATCGACCAGCGCATTGCCGATGAAGAACACCTTGCCGCCGCCGAGCAGCTGCGGGATCAGATATTCGCCAAGCAATAGGATGGTGACGAGTGCCACACCGGTCATGACGCCGGGTAGCGACAAAGGCAGGGTAATGCCGAAGAAGGTCGAGACCGGCCTGGCGCCGAGATCGGCGGAGGCTTCGAGCAGGCGGCGGTCGAGCTTTTCGAGACTGACATAGATCGGCATGATCATCAGCGGCAGGTAGCCATAGACAATGCCGAGCAGCACGGCGCCAGGCGTATTCAGGAGCCGCACATCCTCGATGCCGATCATGCTCAGCAGGTTCGGGATGCCGCGTGAACCCAGAATGTACATCCAGGCATAGGTGCGCACGAGCAGGCTTGTCCAGAAGGGCACGACGACGAGGGAGACGAGCATCAGCCGGTACTTCGGATTGGATTTGACGGCGAGATAGTAGGCGACCGGATAGGCGACGATCAGACAGAGGAGGGCGCCGGCGGGCGCGATCATCATGGTGTTCCAGAAGGCGGCCGCGCGCGACGGGAGATTGGCGAATTGCGCGAAGGTGAAGGCAGGCTGATAACCGCCCTCCGGTGCGCGCTCGCCGAAGGAAAAGACCACCATCGCCATGAACGGCAGGACGAGGAAGACGAACAGCCATAACCCGGCAGGCGCCACAAGGGCCGCGGTCAGCAGTTGCCGTTTTCGGTCGGTGGTCATGGGCATGCGGGTTGGTCCTGTCTTATGCTTCGATGTGTGAGGCTTTGCCCCTCACCCTAGCCCTCTCCCCGCAGGCAGGGAGAGGGGACGATCGGGGGCGTGTTACGCTTCACTCGAAAACGATGGGTTTTCGCGGGAGCGGCCGCTCCTCCCTTCTCCCCGCTTGTGGGAAGAAGGTGGCCAACAGGCCGGATGAGGGGCTATACCGTCCGGAAAGATCAAGCCGACTTGAAGCGTGCCATCAGTTCGGCACGGGCCGGATCGGTCAACGTCACGGCCGCGCCGAATTCCAGCTTGGTCAGCGACGTCTCGTCCGGATAGACGATCTTGTTGGAGGTGACCTCGGCCGGAAGCAGCGCCAGCACCCGGCTGTCGGTCGTCGGCGCGCCGTTGGCGATGTGTTCCTTGACGGCATGGTCCGGCGTCATCAGATAGTCGAGCAGGGCGTAGCCGGCCGGCTTGTTGGCGGCGCTTTTCGGGATGGCGTAGAAATCCGTCCAGATCTCGCCGCCGTCGGTGCCGAGGGTATAGGCGATTTCCGGCATGTCGCGGTTGAGCTGGGCGCCGTCATTGGTCCAGCACATGGTCATCCAGGCGTCGGTGGCGCGCATGCCGGGCTGGTAGTCGCTGTTGATGCCGTAGAGATGCGGCTTGACCTTGATCAGCAGTTCTTCGGCCTTGGCGAGCTCTTCCGGCTTGATCGAATTGAAGGAATAGCCAAGCGACACAAGCGCGCTGCCGATGGTCGTCAGCTGATAGTCGTGGACCATGGCGCGGCCGTCGGCCTCGGTCATGGCGACCTCGAAGAAGTCCTTCCAGGAGGCGACCTTCGTCTTGATCTTCGAGGTGTTGACGGCCATGCCCGTCGTGCCCCAGTTCTTCGGCAAGGCGTAGGTCGTGCCGTCGATGGCGCCTTCGGAGGTGAAGCGGGCCGATTCCGAGGCCTGTGAAAACGCCGGCAGCTTTGCCATGTCGAGCGGGTCGATCAGGCCGAGCTTGACATAGGTGGAGATCGTATAATTGGTCGGAACGAACAGGTCCCAGCCGGTGCCGCCAGCCTGGAGCTTCGCCAGCATTTCCTCGTTGGAGCCGAAGACGTTGACTTCGACGGCAACGCCGGTCGCAGCCGTGAACGCCTCGAAGCTGGCCGGATCGTGATAGTTCGGCCAGGTCGCCAGCGACATGGTCTTGCCGAGGTCGTCGGCATAGGCGGTCGCGTTGAAGACGCCGGGCTGGCGGGCGAGAACGGCTGCGGCCAGGCCAAGGCCGGTGACGCCGAGGAAGTGGCGGCGGGTGACCGAGCCGCGCTTCAGGCGCATCCATTCGTCAGTCAGGCTTTCGGCAGTGATCGGGGCATTTTCTCTGTACCACTTTGTCATGACGCTGTTCCCTTTTTTGTCTTGACGTGTACGGCCTTGTCCTCAGGCCGGAAAAACATGCACTTTGCCGGGATCGAAGTTGAGCACGACCCGTTCGCCCGGTTCGACGAGATCGCTTTCCTGCACGCTGCGCCGGTCGGCGGTGACGAGGAAATCGCCAAGGCCATCGACGTTGATCTGGTATTCGGCGGTCGAGCCGAGGAAAATTCGGTGGGTGACTGTGCCGGTAAGCTGGCTGCCGTTGCCGTTTGACTGCCGGACAAGCTCGATCGCTTCCGGCCGCAATGCCACAGTTGCCGCACCCGGTTTGAGGCCGGACCGAGCCGCAAGCTCCGTTCCGTTCGGTAGCCGCAAGGTCGTGCCGCCGGCTTCGACGGTTGCCGCAATCCGGTTGGTCTTGCCGACGAAATCGGCGACGAAGAGATCGGCGGGCCGGTCGTAGATTTCCTGGGGCTTGGCCATCTGCACGATACGGCCGGCATTCATGACGCAGACCATGTCGCTCATCGACAGCGCCTCTTCCTGATCGTGGGTGACGAGCACGAAGGTGATGCCGAGTTCGCGCTGCAGCGTCTGCAGTTCGATCTGCATGGCGGTGCGCAACTTCTTGTCGAGAGCCGCCAGGGGTTCGTCGAGCAGAAGCACGGACGGCTTGTTGACGATGGCGCGGGCCAGCGCCACGCGCTGCTGCTGGCCGCCGGACATTTCATGGATGCGGCGTTTTTCGAAACCGCCGAGGCGGACCATCTCGAGGGCCTGTCGTGCCCGGGCGGAAATTTCGGCGGCGGCCAGCTTCGGCCGAGCCTGTTTCAGGCCATAGGCGACGTTCTGCTCGACATCGAAATGCGGGAAAAGCGCATAGTGCTGGAAGACCATGTTGACGGGGCGCCGATAGGGCGGGACGCCGTTCATCTCGCGGCCGTCGATCAGGACCGTGCCATGGCTCGGCTGTTCGAACCCGCCGATCATTCGGAGGCATGTGGTCTTGCCGCAGCCGGACGGCCCAAGCAGCGCCACGAAAGCGCCTTTCGGCACCGCAAGGTTTATGTCGGAAACGGCGGTCACGCTGCCATAGAGCTTGGTGACCGAACGGAACTCGATGTCGTTCGCTGAAACGGATGTCACTTAAAAATTCCCCGCGGTTGTTTTTCAGAATACCGGGCTTTCTTGCGGCCGCCCCGTTTCTCACCGTCTGGCCAATAGCCTATTCAAAACGGCCATGGGCGGTATATACCCCGAAAGAGGTATTTCAAGTTATTCACCGGTATGGAAGGTGTATACCCTGAGGGCAATTGCCGTTCTTTTTTGCAGGCTGGACGGGACATATGAGCATTGATCTGGAGGCACTGTTCAGGACGCTCGGGCCGATGATTGGCGGCGCGTCCATCGGTGACGGCGAGGCGGGCAACCGTTTCCGTGCGCTGATGCACTCTCTGGTCAGCTTCGATTATGCCGTCATTTTCGCCTATCGCGAAAAGGAGCGGCCGATCGATCTCTACAGCACCTTCACGCCGGATGAACATGTGATCTTCGTCAGCCTGTATCAGGCCGGGCCGTTCCTGCTCGATCCGTTCTATCTTGCGGCGTGCGAGCCCAGACCCGGTGTCTGGCGGATGCGCGAACTTGCTCCGGACCGGTTCTTTTCCAGCGAATATTTCCGCAGTTACTATACCCAGACGGGACTGGCGGAAGAGATCGGGTTCTTCATCGCACTGGAGGAGGGCATCACTGTCGTCCTGTCGCTGATGCGGCGGGAGCGGTCGGGCGGGTTTCCGGCAACCGAATTTTCGCTGTTGAAAAAGGCCGAACCGGTGGTGGCCGGTCTGGTTCGCCATGCCTGGCCGGATCTTGGCCGGCGCTTCGATGCGGCTTTGGCCAAAAGGGAAAGGGGCGGGCGCAAGTCTGCCCATCCGGCCGCCGATCGGGTGTGGCGCAATCTCAATCTGACGGAACGGGAGGCATCGATCGTCGAACTGGTGCTGCAGGGCCATTCATCCGAATCGATCGGACTGAGGCTTGGCATTTCCACCGGAACGGTGAAGGTCCATCGCCGCAACGTCTACCGCAAGCTCGGCATTTCCTCGCAKACGCAGCTCTTGTCGATCTACCTGAAAAATCTCGGACAGTAGAGAGGCACGGCCCCTTACGAGGATGCCGTGCCGCCATTGGATCAGGCGTTGATCAGCGCCAGCTGCGCGCGGGCATGAAGGATTTGCGAGCAGGCATTGGCAGCTTCCACACCCTTGACGACAAAATGGTCGCGGAAGAAGCGGATATGCTGTTCGGATTCCTGGAAGTTGTGCGGGGTAAGCACGGTCGACAGCACCGGCACGCCGGTATCGAGCTGAACCCGCATCATGCCGTCGAGCACGGTGGAGGCGACGAAATCGTGACGGTAGATACCGCCATCGACGACGAAGGCGGAACCGATGATCGCCGAGAAGCGGCCGGTTCTGGCGAGCGTCTGGGCATGCAGCGGGATTTCCAGCGCGCCGGGCACGTCGAAGATCTCGACGTCCGATGCCTTGCCGCCGAGCTTTTCCCAATGGGCAACGAAGGCGTTGACGCATTGATCGACGATATCGGCGTGCCAGCGCGCACGGATGATGGCGATTGTCTGGGTGGGATGGGAAGCGATTGTCATGTCAGTCTGGCCTTTCAAGGTTGCCATTTTTCAATGATCCCCTTGGGCGAACACGCAGGCGCGGCGACCCCTTGGATGGAGGTCTCCTGATCTGCTTGCTCTCTTTCATCCGGACTTTAACCGTCGGCTCCGGAATTTAACCGGATCTGCTGACCTTCATACCTCTATGCAGGCATAGGGATATGAAGCGCTCGCGGGCTCCGGGAACGTCGTCCCGTTACCGCCGGTGGGGAGTTTCACCCCGCCCTGAGAACGTGCGATGCCGACTATAGACAATGGCAGGCGGCCGTCAAATGCGGTGAGCGACGCCTACAACGAAAAAGGCGACAGATTTTTTCTAAAAAATCCGTCGCCTGAAACACGTTGTTCCGGATGCCCGTGGTTATTCGCGGATGATCAGCAGGTCGCTGGCCGTGAACCGTAGCGTCGCGACCTCGCCGACGGCCGGCGGCGTCAGGCCCGGCGCGTTGAACATGTCGAAGGAGATGACGGCATCGCCGACCTTCATTCGGGTGCGGATGACGGAGCCGAGGAAGTTGCTGGAAACGACTTGGCCGGTCAGCGCCGTGTCGCCCTTGGCACCTTCGGCGATCGAGCCCGCCTCCGGCCGCAAGGCAAGCGACAGCTTGTCGCCAGCCTTGAGCGTGGAACCGAGCGGTTCGCGCAGCGTGATGCCCTGATCGCCAATCGTAATCCTGTTGGTCGCAGGATCGGCAACCTTGGCTTCGATCATGTTCAGCGTGCCGACAAAGGAAGCGACGAAGCGGGTGGCCGGCTTGTTGTAGATGTCGAACGGCGTGCCGATCTGGTCGGCACGTCCACCGTTCATGACGACGATGCGGTCCGAGATCGACAGGGCTTCTTCCTGGTCATGGGTGACGAAAACGGTGGTGATGCCGAGTTGCTGCTGGATCGCCCGAATTTCCTCGCGCAGCGACACGCGGATCTTGGCGTCGAGGGCCGACAGTGGCTCGTCGAGCAGCAGAACCTGTGGCTTCGGAGCAAGGGCGCGGGCGAGCGCCACGCGCTGTTGCTGGCCGCCGGACATCTGATAGGGGAAGCGGTCGGCGAGGTGGCCGAGATGGATGAGGCCGAGCATCTCCTTGACACGGGCATCGACTGCCGACTTTTCCATGCCGGCGATCTTCAGGCCGAAGGCGACATTGTCGTGCACCGTCATGTTCGGAAACAGTGCATAGGCCTGGAAGACCATGCCGATATTGCGCTGGTTGGGTTTCAGTTCATTCTGGTTGCGGCCGTTGATGATGACCGTTCCGGCCGACGGCGTTTCGAAGCCGGCGATCATTCTGAGAATTGTCGTCTTGCCGCAGCCAGACGGTCCGAGAAAGGAGACGAATTCTCCCTTTTCGATGGTCATGTCGAAATCCTTGACCACCTGTACGGGGCCAAAGCTCTTCTGAATGCCGGCGAGTTCGAGAAAGGACATGGACGATCAATACCTCAGGGCTTGGAAGGAGCCGATTTGCTGAAACGGGAGACGAGCTGCAGAAGCACCATGCATCCCCAGGTGATGGCGAACGCGATGACCGCGAGCGCCGGCGGCTCATAGGCGCGGTTGGCGCCGATCAGCTGTAGATAGGGACCGAAGGCCGGGCGGTTGAGCAGCGACGGCATGGTGAACTCGCCGATGACGATGGCAAAGGTGATGAAGGCGCCGGAGAGTACGCCGCTCATGACATTGGGAAAAATGCACTTGAACATGATGGTCGGCCAGGATGCGCCGAGGCTTTGTGCGGCTTCCGTCAATATGCCGACGTCGATGGTGCGCATGGCCGTGTCCACCGAGCGGTACATATAGGGTAGCGACAACGTCATGAACGAAAACATCAGCAGCAGGTCTGTGCCGCGTGCCGAGCCGGTGAACGGAATATAGGAGGACGAATTGTAGAGCCGTAGATAGCCGAACACGATGACAATGGCCGGGATGACCAGCGGCATCAGCGTGATGAACTCGACCACCGGCCGCATCTGCGGCAGGCGCAGGCGAACCCAGTAGGCCGTCGGTACGACCAGAAGCACCCCGAAGATGATTGTCAGGATCGCCATCACGATCGAATAGCTGAAGGATTCGCGGAACTGGATATCGGAGAACACCGAGCGATAGGCATCGAAGGAATACTCGCCACGGCGCATGCGCAGCGAGAACTCGAACGTGGCGATCAGCGGAACGATGAAATAGGACGCACCGAACAGAACCGCGATCCAGGCGCCGATTTTTTGTGTCTTCATTTCTGCCACCGTTCGGCGCGCATGCGGAGCCAGATGTAGATGAGGTTGGAAATCCCGGTAATGACGATCATGCCGAGCGCCAGGGCGTAACCGAGATTGGGATTGTGCAGAACGTCGCCGCGGATCTGGGCATAGAGCTGGATCGGTACGATGTTGAAGGTCGAGCCGGTCAATGAATAGGCGGTCGCGATGGCGCCAAAAGCGTTGGCGAACAGAAGCAGCGTCGTGCCCAGAATGCTCGGGAACAGGATCGGCAGGGCCACCTTGGTCCAGTACTGCCTGTTTGTCGCGCCAAGGATTTCGGCAGCTTCGCGCCATTCCTTCTTCAGACCGTCGAGGGCCGGGGTGATGATCAGCACCATCAGCGGGATCTGGAAATACATGTAGGTCAGCGTCAGGCCGACGAAGCTCAAGAGATTGAAGCCGGTGGCATAGAGATTGATGCCGAACCAGTCGCGCAGGATCATGGTGACGAGGCCGGTACGGCCGAGCGTCGCCAGAAAGGCGAAGGCAAGCGGCACGCCGGCAAAGTTGGATGCAACGCCCGAGAAAGTCAGAAGCGAAGACCGGATCCAGGACGGCAGGCCGCCGAGCACCACGGCCCAGGCGAGGAAGAAACCGATCAGGGCACCGCCGATCGACGATGCCAGGCTGACCTTGATGGAAATCCAGTAGGAGGCGAGAATCTTGTCGGTGAACAGGCCGCCAATGTTCTCGAACGTGAATTCGCCGGCCGGGTTGAGAAACGCGCCGGTGACCAGATAGAGCGTCGGGGCAATCAGGAACATCACTGCAAACAGCAGGAACGGCGTAATGCCCAGCCAATCGATGGCCGTCTTCTTCAAATCAATGGCCCTGTTGGCGCTCATCCGGAAACCGTCTGTCAAGAATTGAAAAATAGCCTTCCCGCGCGGTTGCGGGAAGGCCTTGTTGCGACAGTCTTACTGTACGTTGGCGCCAACGACTGTATCCCAGCCCTTGGTGATGACTTCCTTGTAGGCTTCCTGCTGTTCGAGCGTCGGGAACACGGCCTTTTCATAGGCAGCGGCCGGCGGCAGCTTGTCGAGCAGTTCCTTCGGGATCTTGTTGTTCTTGGCAAGATCGTTGAAGCGGATCGGGTGGCAATAGCCCTTCAGCCAGCCGAGCTGACCTTCGTCGGAATACAGGTATTCCATCCACAGCTTTGCAGCATTCGGGTGCGGAGCGAAGGCCGAAATCGCCTGGACGTAGACGCCGGCAACAACGCCCGAAGCCGGGATCACAACGTCGACCGGCGGGTTGCCGGCAAGCGTGTCACGGTCGGACAGGGCGTTGTAGTCCCAGCGCAGGATGATCGGGGTCGTGCCCTGGGCAAGCGGCGCGGACTTGCCGATGACCGGAACGAAGTTGCCCTTGGCATTCAGTTCCTTGAAGAAGGCAAGGCCTGCTTCGCCGGACTTGGCAACGTCACCGGCCGCAGCCGAAAGGCCAGCGGCGAAAACACCGGAGATGGCCTGGTTTGCGGTGCGCGGGTCACCGGCGAGAGCCACCATGTTGGCGAATTCCGGCTTCTGCAGGTCGGCCCAGTCCTTCGGGCTTTCCTTGACCAGATCCTTGTTCACTTCGAAGGCCATGACGCCGTAGTAATCGCCGTACCAGAAGCCATCAGCGTCCTTGGCGGTGTCGGGGATCGAATCCCAGGTTTCAACCTTGTAGGGCTGGATCAGGCCGTCGGCCTTGGCGGACGGGCCAAAGGAGAGGCCGACGTCGACAACGTCTGGGGCCTGGTCGCCCTTGTTGTCCTTGTTGGCCTTGATGGCTTCGATTTCGTCGCCCGAACCGGCGTCCGGGTTGAGTTCGTTGACGGTGAGGCCATATTTGGCCTTGAAGCCTTCGATGACGCCGCCGTAGCCGCACCAGTCGTGGGGCAGGGCGATGGTTGTCAGCGTGCCTTCTGCCTTGGCAGCGGCGATCAGCTCGGCGCTCGGTTCGGCAGCGGCAATAGCGGTCGATGCCATGACCATGGCGGTCGAAAGCGAAAGCAGGCGGCGCATATGTGAAATCACTGGTCTTCTCCTTGTGGTTAATTCAGTCAACTTCGAGGAAGCTGATACTGGGGTCCGATGAAGCTTATGTGACAGGTATTGTCCCCTTTGCGACCAGACGTTCGCAGCCGGAACACCTTCATTTTATTTTAAAAATTTACATCCGCCCGGGTGCCGGCGCCACTAGTTTTATGTCTGACTTGCGGATCGTAGCGTCCCCCGTACCGGTTACCCGGCGCCACGTCCCGTACCACTTGCTCCTCCTAAAGCGGCTTTCGAAAAAGCCTTGTTGAATCGAACAGGCCTTCGAGCGTTTTCATGCGGTCATGCGTCTCGTCCCAGATGGAACTCTGCACGGCCTCGATCAGCGCTTCGACGGCAAACAGGATGACGACCGAGCTATCCCAGGCGGACGGCGCTTCGATCTGGATGCGGAAGACGCGCCGCGCCGATTTGGCGATGGGTGAACTCCACTGGTCGGTGAACAGGATGATTTCGACGCCGCGTTCGCGGGCGATGCGCGACAGCGTTTCCATTTCCTGCTCGTAGCGGCGGATGTCGAACATGATCAGGACGTCGCCCTTTTTCATGTCGAGCACGTAGTGCGGCCACGAACTGGAATTGGAGGCGATCTGGGTGACGCCGGAGCGAACGACCTGAAGATGGGTGAAGAAATAGTCGGCCAGGGCCCGGGTGATGCGTCCGCCGACCAGGTAGATATTGCGCTTGCGGTCGGCGATCATCGCTGCCGCGCCGTCGAATTCGGCGGTCTCCAGCTGCGCCAGCGTCTCGCGCATATTGTTCATCGTCGCATCGGCGAAACGGTTGAGGATATGCGTGCCCGGCGCATTGGCCGCCCAGCGGTCATGTTTGCTGATCGGATTGGAAATGGTCGCTTCGAGCTCCTGATGAAGCCGCGACTGAAAGTCGGGAAACCCGCGAAATCCGATCTTCTGTACCATGCGGGCGACCGTCGGCGTCGACACGCCGGCATTCTCGGCCACAGTCGTGATGCTGCCGAGTCCGGAAACCGGATAGTTGTCGAGAAGCGTCGCTGCCAACTGTTTTTCCGCGCGGGTGAGCACGGCAAAATGGGCGTTGATCACATCCGACACCGTCATAGTGCCTACGGTATTGGTCAAAATTCATCCCCTGCGCCGGTCTCTGCCAGCTTTGTGACAGAGTAAACATCGCTGTCACAATTCGAGTCAATGGATTTTTTGAAGAGATCGTTTCAGATTCCGGTTGACATGGGTTAAAACGTGAAGAATTCTTTTCAGTATCGGCAGTCAAGCGTGATTTGAGGAAATCACCGGCTGTTCGATTCTTGCTTCCACGTATGATTTCAGCGGCTTCCAGCCCGACCGGGAAATGCGTGGTGCCGATCAGGCAACCGGAAGGGGACCGGATTTGACGAGGCTTTTGACAGAGGCGGATGGATCGCCCGTAGCAGTGGAAAACGCAGAAGCGCCAAGCCCGGTGCTTTTGGTCTGCGAACACGCCTCGCGCCGCCTTCCTGAAAAAATGGGTTCTCTCGGCCTTTCACCCGAAGCGCTGGTCAGCCATATCGCCTGGGATCCCGGTGCACTTGCGGTGTCGCAACTGCTGGTCAAAAGCCTCGATGCCGCTTTGATCTACCAGCGTTTTTCCCGCCTGGTCTACGATTGCAACCGTCCCCCGGAAGCTGAAGCGGCCATGCCGCCGGTCAGCGAAGTTTTTGAAATACCCGGCAATGCAGCCATTTCGGCCGCTGAGCGGCTGGCCCGGACTGAGGCGCTCTATGTGCCTTTCACCGACGCCATCTCGGGCTTCATCGCCACGCGAAAGGCCCATGGCCGTCCACCTGTCATGGTGACGATGCACACATTCACGCCGGTCTATCACGGCAAGAAACGCGACGTCGAAATCGGCATCCTGCACGACGAGGATAGCCGGCTGGCGGACGCGATGCTGGCCGCGGCCGGGAAATCGGCACGTTATGCCGTGCGCCGGAACGAGCCCTATGGACCGGCCGACGGCGTTACGCATACTCTGATCAAGCACGGCTTGAAGAATGGCCTGCTCAACGTAATGATCGAGATCCGCAACGATCTCGTTTCGGATGAAATCGGTCAAAGGGTCATGGCCGATTATCTGACGGGCCTCCTGGGCGAAAGCCTGGCTGCACTGTCACAATAAAAAGACCTGGGGAGCGGCATGTCCGCGGAGACTGGTCCATGGGCTTCCATGGACAACGGCACTTCAGCCGGCCGGCAATAAAGCCGGAGGCTGGTCGATACAGGGGAAAAAAATGTCAGAATATACAGATACCGATAAACACGAGGACATGCAGGTCCTCCATTCGATGGGCTATGCGCAAGAACTTGAACGGCGCATGAGCTCCTTCTCGAACTTCGCCGTTTCCTTCTCGATCATCTGCATCCTTTCGGGCGGCATCAACTCGCTCGCCCAGGCAACCTCGGGTGCCGGCGGTGCCGCCATCGGCATCGGCTGGCCGGTCGGCTGCTTCGTTTCTCTCGTCTTTGCCGTTGCCATGGCACAGATCAGCTCTGCCTATCCGACGGCCGGCGGCCTCTATCATTGGGGCTCCATCCTCGGCAACCGTTTCACCGGCTGGGTCACCGCCTGGTTCAACCTGCTTGGTCTCGTCACCGTTCTCGGTGCCATCAATGTCGGCACCTATTACTTCTTCATGGGATCTTTCGGCACACCTTACTTCGGCCTGGAAGATACCACGACGGTCCGCATCCTTTTCCTGGTCGTGATCACCGGCCTGCAGGCAATCGTGAACCACATGGGCATCGGCCTCACGGCCAAGCTCACCGACTTCTCCGGCTATCTGATCTTTGCAACGGCGATCGCGCTTTCGGCCGCTTGCCTTGCGGCGGCGGATACCTACGAGTTTGGCCGCCTGTTCACCTTCTCCAACTATTCAGGCGAAGCCGGCGGCAACGTCTGGCCGGCAACATCGGGCACCTGGGTCTTCCTGCTGGGTCTGCTTTTGCCGATCTACACCATCACCGGTTACGACGCCTCCGCCCATACGTCCGAAGAAACCGTCAAGGCCGCAACGTCGGTTCCGCGCGGTATGGTCTCTTCGGTTCTGTGGTCGGCTCTGTTCGGCTACATCATGCTGTGCAGCTTCGTTCTGATGCTTCCCAGCATGGACGATGCCGCCAAGCAGGGCTGGAACGTGTTCTTCTGGGCGATGGACACGCAGGTCCATCCAGTTATCAAGGACATTCTCTATCTCGCTATCCTGGTCAGCCAATGGCTGTGCGGCCTGGCCACGGTGACGTCCGTGTCGCGCATGATCTTCGCCTTCTCGCGTGACGGCGGTCTGCCGGCATCGAAGGCTCTGGCAAAGGTCAGCCCTGCCTATCGCACGCCGGTCGCAGCGATCTGGACCGGTTCCATCCTCTCGGTTCTGTTCGTTTGGGGCTCGTCGCTTGTGACGATCGGCGAGACGCCGGTTTACACCATCGTCGTGTCCTGCACGGTCATCTTCCTGTTCTTCTCCTTCGCGATCCCGATCACGCTCGGCCTCTTTGCCTGGGGCACATCGAAGTGGGACAAGATGGGGCCGTGGAACCTTGGCGAAGGCATGTTCAAGCTGTTTGCCGTGCTGACGATCCTGGCCATGGTGCTGATCTTCGTGCTCGGCGTTCAGCCTCCGAATGATCCTGCCCTCTACGTGACCGTCGGCTTCCTGATTCTGACCGGCATCGTCTGGTTCGGCTTCGAAAGCCGCCGTTTCAAGGGCCCGCCGATCGGCGACGAAGTTGCGCGTCGCGCAGCTGAAATCGCGGCCGCCGAAAAGGCTGTTGGACAGAAATGATCCGATAAAAACAGTGCGGAAGCCGCGTCGGTGCGGCTTCCGCCAGTCGTCCAGCAAACGGGGCCGCGCAAGGCTTCGGTATGATCAAGCACGGGATTTTTGCAATGAGCGCGAGCTATTCGTTTGAAGAATTGAAGAAGGATGTCGCCGAAGGCCGCATCGATACGGTTCTGGCCTGCCAGATCGACATGCAGGGCCGCCTGATGGGCAAGCGCTTTCACGCGCAGTTCTTCGTCGATAGCGCATGGGAAGAGACCCATAGCTGCAACTATCTCTTGGCGACCGATCTCGAAATGGAAACGGTCACCGGCTACAAGTCGACGAGCTGGGAATCCGGCTACGGCGACTATACGATGAAGCCGGACCTTTCGACGCTTCGCCGCATTCCATGGCTCGAAGGCACGGCGCTGGTTCTCTGCGACATGCTCGATCACCACACCCACAAGGAAGTGCCGCATTCGCCGCGCGCCATTCTCAAGCGCCAGATCGCCCGGCTGGAAGCCATGGGCCTCAAGGCGTACATGGCGACCGAGCTCGAATTCTTCCTGTTCGACCAGAGCTATGACACCGCCCGCGAGAGCGGATACCGCAATCTGAAGCTCGCCAGCGGCTACAACGAGGACTACCACATCTTCCAGACGACAAAGGAAGAAGACGTGATGCGGGCAATCCGCAACGGTCTGCAGGGTGCCGGCATTCCGGTGGAAAACTCCAAGGGCGAGGCGTCCGCCGGCCAGGAGGAGATCAACGTGCGCTACGCCGATGCTCTGACCATGGCCGACCGGCACGTGATCATCAAGAACGGCTGCAAGGAAATCGCCTGGACCAAGGGCAAGGCGATCACCTTCCTTGCAAAGTGGAACTACAATGCCGCCGGTTCGTCGTCGCATATTCACCAGTCGCTCTGGAGCGCTGACGGCAAGACGCCGCAATTCTTCGACAAGGAAGCCACATACGGCATGTCGCAGATGATGCGCCACTACGTCGCCGGGCTTTTGACGCATGCGAGCGAGATCACCTATTTCCTCGCGCCCTATATCAACTCCTACAAGCGGTTCATGGCAGGCACCTTCGCGCCGACCAAGGCCGTCTGGAGCAAGGACAATCGCACCGCCGGCTACCGCCTGTGTGGCGAAGGTACCAAGGCAATCCGCATCGAGTGCCGCGTCGGCGGCTCCGATCTCAACCCGTATCTCGCAATGGCGGCGCTGATTGCGGCCGGTATTGCCGGGATCGAAGGCAAGCTGGAGCTGGAAGCCCCCTTTGTCGGCGACGCCTATGGCGGCAAGAATATCCGCGAAATCCCGGGCACGCTGCGCGACGCAACGCGGGCGATGAATTCGTCGAAGATGCTGCTCGACGCCTTCGGCGAGGATGTCATCGAACACTACACCCGCGCTGCCGAATGGGAGCAGGAAGAATATGACCGCCGCGTGACCGACTGGGAAGTTGCGCGCGGTTTCGAGAGGGCGTAACGCCGTCGGTCTATAACGGCTCCGGTCCGGCACGCCCGAACAGGCGGTGCCGGATCATAATTTTTGACGACAGAACAGGAAGACGATCATGACCATGATCCAATGCATTTCCCCGGTGAACGGGGAGGTTTATGCGGAGCGCCCGGCGGTTGACGCCGTTGTCGCTTCGGCAGCCGTTGCGCGTGCGCGCGCCGCGCAGAAAAGCTGGGCCAAGCGCCCGGTCGAGGACCGCGTCAAGCTGGTGCTCGCCGGTGTCGCGCGCCTCAACGAAATGGTCGACGAGGTCGTGCCGGAACTGGCCTGGCAGATGGGCCGTCCCATTCGCTACGGCGGCGAGTTTCGCGGCTTCAACGAGCGCTCCAACTATGTGGCGACCATTGCTGCCGATGCGCTGGCACCGATCATCGTCGAGGACAGTGCCAGTTTCGAGCGCCGGATCGAGCGCGTCGCCCATGGCGTCGTCTTCGTCATCGCGCCGTGGAACTATCCCTACATGACGGCGATCAACACGGTCGCGCCGGCTTTGATGGCGGGCAACACCGTGATCATCAAACATGCCAGCCAGACGATCCTTGTCGGCGAACGCATGGTGCGCGCCTTTGTCGAGGCCGGCGTTCCCGAAGACGTGTTTCAGAATATCTTCCTCGATCACGCGACGACGTCGCAGCTGATCGCGGCCAAGAGCTTCGATTTCGTCAACTTTACCGGCTCCGTCGAAGGCGGCCGGTCGATCGAGCGGGCTGCAGCCGGCACCTTCACCGGGCTTGGCCTCGAACTCGGCGGCAAGGATCCGGGCTACGTCATGGAAGACGCCGATCTGGATGCTGCTGTCGATACGCTGATGGACGGCGCGATGTTCAATTCCGGGCAATGCTGCTGCGGCATCGAACGCATCTACGTCAATGAAAACCTCTATGACGATTTCGTCGAGAAGGCCGTCGCCTTTGCTTCGGCCTACAAGCTCGGCAATCCGCTGGAACAGGAAACCTCGCTCGGGCCGATGGCGCACAAGCGTTTCGCCGCCGAAGTGCGTGCACAGACCGCCGAAGCTGTCGCCAAGGGCGCCAAGGCGCTGGTCGATCCGAAGCTGTTTCCGCAGGATGACGGCGGCGCCTATCTCGCCCCACAGGTTCTCGTCGACGTCGATCACTCGATGAAGGTGATGACCGAAGAGAGCTTCGGCCCGGTCGTCGGCATCATGAAGGTGAAGAACGATGCCGAGGCGCTGGCCTTGATGAACGATTGCAAATACGGCCTGACCACATCGCTCTGGACCAAGGACGCAGAGCGCGCCGCGCGTATCGGCCAGGACCTTGAGACCGGCACCGTGTTCATGAACCGCGCCGACTATCTCGATCCGGCGCTCTGCTGGACCGGCGTCAAGGAAACCGGCCGCGGCGGCTCGCTGTCTGTCATCGGTTTCCAGAACCTGACCCGCCCGAAATCCTACCACTTGAAGAAAGCCTGAACGATGACCATCACAGCCAACTGGAGCTACCCGACATCCATCAAGTTCGGCGCGGGCCGGATCAAAGAGCTTGCCGACCATTGCAAGGCGCTCGGCATCAAGAAGCCGCTGCTGGTCACCGACCGCGGCCTGGCGCCGATGCCGATCACCCAGAACGCGCTCGATATCCTGGAAGCCGCAGGTCTTGGCCGCGCGCTGTTTGCCGATGTCGACAGCAATCCGACCGACGTCAACCTCGATGCGGGCGTGAAAGCCTTCAAGGCCGGCGGCCATGACGGTGTCATCGCCTTCGGTGGCGGCTCCGGCCTCGACCTTGGCAAATGCGTTGCCTTCATGGCCGGCCAGACCCGGCCGGTCTGGGATTTCGAGGATGTCGGTGACTGGTGGACACGTGCCAGTGTCGAGGGTATTGCGCCGATCATCGCCGTGCCGACCACGGCAGGCACCGGTTCGGAAGTGGGCCGGGCCTCGGTCATCACCAACTCGCAGACGCACACCAAGAAGGTGATTTTCCATCCGAAGTTCTTGCCCGCAGTGACCATCTGCGATCCGGAACTGACGGTCGGCATGCCGAAGATCATCACCGCCGGCACCGGCATGGATGCCTTTGCCCATTGCCTGGAAGCCTATTCCTCGCCGTTCTACCATCCGATGTCGGCTGGTATCGCGCTCGAAGGTCTGCGCCTCGTCAAGGAATACCTGCCGCGCGCCTACAAGGACGGCACGGACATCGAAGCCCGCGCCCATATGATGTCGGCTGCCGCCATGGGTGCCGTCGCCTTCCAGAAGGGGCTTGGCGCCATCCACTCGCTGTCGCATCCGGTCGGGGCGATCTACAACACCCATCACGGCATGACCAACGCCGTCGTCATGCCGCCGGTTCTACGCTTCAACCGCCCGGCGATCGAGGCCAAGATCGCAATGGCTGCCGCCTATCTCGGTATTTCCGGCGGCTTCGACGGCTTCTATGACTATGTGCTGAAGCTGCGCGAGGAACTGGGCGTGCCGGACAAGCTGTCGGCGCTTGGCGTCGGTACCGACCGCATCGACGAAATGGCCGCGATGGCGATCGTCGATCCAACAGCCGGTGGCAATCCGGTCGAGCTGACGCTCGAAGCCGCCAAGCAGCTTTTCCGCGATTGCATCTAGTCTTTTCAGTTCCGTCACGTTGATGTCGAAGAGCCCGGAAAGCTTTGGTTTTCCGGGCTTTTTCATGTCCGCTGACACGTCTGGAGACCGGCTTGTCAATTCTCGGGAGGGCGGCGTTCAGTCTTTGTTAACCACGATCTGAAAGGTTTGGTTAACCGAGGCGCAATTGATTTTGCGCTTTGCCGTGAGCCATGCCGGGGCTCTGGCCTTTTCAGACAGGAACAGACATGCCAGTCATTACATTCGCAAACACCAAGGGCGGAGCGGGCAAGACGACCGCAGCGCTTATCCTGGCGACCGAGCTTGGGCGCAATGGAGCCCGCGTCACCATTCTCGACGCCGACCCGCAGCACTGGATTTCGCATTGGCACGATATTTCGGGAAAGGTCGCGAATATCGAGGTGATTTCCTCCGTGACGATGGCGTCGATTCAGACGCATATCCACGACAACCGGGCAAGGACCGACTATTTCATCATCGATCTCGCCGGCGCGCGCAACACGCTGATGGCAACCGCGATCGGCCTGTCCGATCACGTGATGATACCGATCCAGGGCTGTGCCATGGACGCCAAGGGCGGCGCTCAGGTGCTGGAACTGCTGGGTCATCTCGAGGAGAAGGCAGGTATCCGCATCAAACACTCAGTCGTCTTGACGCGGGTCAATTCGCTGGTAACCACACGGGCGCTGCAGGTGGTCAAGCAACTGCTGTCTGAGCGTTCCGTGCCGGTGCTCGATACGCCGATCATCGAGCGCGCGGCCTTCCGCGACATCTTCGACTGTGGCGGCACCTTGCAGACGATGGACCCGGCAAGGGTCAGCAATCTCGACAAAGCCTGTCAGAACGCCCGCGCCTTCGGTGACGAAGTGCGCAGGCTCGTTCCGCTGCGGCTCACAGGCGGCATGCGCCGCGCCGCGTGAAGCCAACCACTCGGCATCTCGGCGCCGCGCGTTTTTCGCGCGGCGTTTTTGCATTTTGCAGAAGGCCAAAGCGCGCCGCGATCTTTCAGATTCGCTTCCTGCCCATTAGGTCCTTCATGTGCGCATATCGTTATCGCAAAACCGCTGCGCACGTTTGCGCGACATGCTCTAAAACCTGCGGTCGATGAAATGTTTGGCCTGTGCGCCGGCATGATAGAAGGCCGATTTGAGGGTGCGCCATGGATCGGGCGTTAGCGGCGTTTCGACAAGCGGCAGGGCGTTCGGTTCGCCGCTGACGTGGTTGGCCAGCGCGCGGCCGAACACGGTGCCAGGTGCGATGCCGCGGCCGTTATAGCCGCTGACCGAAAAGACGTTGGGGGCCATCACATGCATCTGCGGCAGGTTGTTGGTGGTCATGCCGATGCGTCCGTCCCACCAGTATTCAAAGCGGAAATCGCCGAGTGCCGGGAAAAGCTTGCGTAGCGAGCGCTCGGCAAAGGCGCGGTGGGTGCCTTCGGCCAGCGCATCGAGACGGCCGACGCTACCAAAAATCAGCCGGTTCTGCTGGTCCATGCGGAACGAGGTCATGACCAGCCCGGTATCCCAGCAGCCCTGCCGTTCCGGCAGGATGGTCCGGGCGATGTTGTCGGACAGCGGGTTCGTGGCGAACTGGAAATAGGGCAGGATCGTCAATTCCTGGGTATGCGCCTTCCAGGGTGTCTTGCTCAATAGGTCGCCATAGGCTTCGGTTGCAACGATGACAGATTTGGCGGTGATCGTTCCGCCAGGTACGCCGAGTTTCCAGAGGTCGCCCCGGCGTTCGGCGGATTGCAACGCGGTTTCCGTATAGATTTGCGCGCCGGCGGCAAGAGCGGCGCGAGCAAGGCCGCGGGCATAGGCAAGCGGCTGGATCGTGCCGGCCCGGCGGTCAAGCAGGGCGCCGGAGAAACCCTGCGCACCGGTCAGCGATCGGGTACGGCCCGCATCGACCACTTCCACCGGCGCCCCGAACGTCTTCCACTGCCGTTCACGGTCGCGGATGTCTTTCAGGCCTTCGGCGCCGACAGCCAGATGCAGTGTACCGTTGCGAACGGCTTCGCAGGCGATGGCGTGTTTTTCGACAAGTTGGTAGACCAGCGACGGACCATCACCAAGCTCGGTCAGCAGCCGCGTACCGACTTGCTTGCCGAGGGTGGCAATAAGATCCTCAGGCTTCGTCCACATGCCGGCATTGACGAGGCCGACATTGCGGCCGGAGCCGCCAAAACCGATCATTTTTGCTTCAGCGATGGCGACGCTGACACCCTTTTCGGCAAGATGCAAAGCTGCGGAAAGTCCGGTAAAGCCACCGCCGATCACGGCGACATCGACCGTGATGTCGGTTGCAAGCGGCTTTGTTTCAGGAGCCGCCGGTGCCGTGGCATGCCAGAGGTTGGGGAGGGTACGTTCGGCGGCCATCACGGCATTCCTCGTCTGTCGGAATTGGTCTTTGAGTTCTCCGACAGATAAAGCATCGCGGCAATGTTTTTTAATGACAATATCTGATGAGGTGATGAAGCCTTACGATATCGGTCCAAGGGGCAGGCGGGCTAATCAGGCGGGTGGGGTCGCGGCGCTACCAAGCTTAAACGCCACGGCCCCCGATCTCCGCCTTCGCGAAAGTGTGCCCAAATTGTCTCGCGTTTCCGTACCCGGTACGGCGAAGGTCGCCAAGGCTGCGGTTAATCGTAACCTTGACCCAACCATTCTCACCGTTCTGCGGATTTCGTCACCCTCCAATTAGGGGAGAGGCCAGCGATTATTAGCCTTTGGAGCCTCGTACAGAAGGACGGCGTGGAGCGATGCTGCTCCTTCGGTCAAGCCGTCCGATGCAGCGGGCGGCCGATTTCAGGCAACCCGGAGGGCAGAATGCGTCTCATTTATCGTAAGAGGCTCTAATCGACGAATTCAACCGTTGTGCCGACGCTGACCATTTTGGCGAGCTCGGTGGCGTCCCAGTTGGTCAGGCGCACGCAGCCATGGCTCTGGGTCTTGCCGATCTTGGAGGGTTCCGGTGTTCCATGGATGCCGTAGGTCGGCTTCGACAGCGCGATCCAGACCGTGCCGACCGGACCGTTCGGTCCCGGCTGCAGCGTCAGGATCTTGTCGTTCTGGCCCTGCTTGAAGTTGATCTTCGGATTGTAGGTGTAGCCGGGGTTGAGCGCGATGCGATCGACCTGAACCGTGCCCGAGGGGGATGGCGTGTCGGACGAGCCGATGGTTGCCGGGTAGGCGGAAATCAGAGTGCCGGCCTCATCATAGGCAAACACCTGCTTGCGGTATTTGTCCGCAACGATGCGCGCCACCTTGGCCTTCTTGACCTCGCCCGGATTGATCACCTTGATGATCGTGCCCGGGATAGTGAAGTCGATACCGGGGTTCAGCTCGCGCAGATAGGCTTCGTCCATGTGGAATTTCTCGCCGAGCATTTCCGTCGTCGAGGTGAAGGAGAGGTGCGGCAGGGCTGCCTTGTGGGCATAGTCTTCCGGAATGGAGGCGACATAGGGACCGGCAGCATCGGCTGCGGTGATCGTGTAGGTGGTGATCGGCAGGCCGCCGGTAAAGCGCAGACGCTCGAGAATGTCGTCGGTATTGTTCGGATCCAGCGTTTCCCCGGTTGCCTGCTGCCAGGCCTCGATCGCCTTGGTCACGTTGGAGCCGGTCTTGCCGTCGATCACGCCCGGCGAAAAGCCTTCCCGATCGAGGAAAACCTGCAGCGCGGTGATTTCGGCACTGGATTTCTTGGTGATTCGGGCAGCCGATGGCAAGGTCTGGCGCTCAGGCATGCCTTCCTCAGGCGGCAGGGCCGCCATGTCGTTTTCGTCTTGCATCGGCAGACTTGCCGGCAATTCCTGACGGTCGACGTTTTGCGGCGACGCATCACGGTAGTCCGGGATAGAGCCGGTAATATCGCCGGGCTGCGAAAAGCCCTGGTCGGTGAAGGCGGGATCGGAATAACCATAGTCAGGATTGGTATAGACGTCGCGGTTGCGCTCGCGGCGGCGCCCGTCATTGCGCGGCCGTCCCGATCCCATCACGGTCGCGACAACATTGCCCCAGCTATCGACCAGAACGGTCCGGCCGCGGCGGTCGCGCATGATCTGCACGTCGGGGGATTCGGGGATGTAATCGAGAATTTCACCCTGCGGCGTCACCAGAACCGAATTGGGCGGCAGGCGGCCAAAGCTGTCCTGAGCTCCCGCGGCAGAGGCAGAGGCGATCACGCTGATGGCGGCAAAAAGGGCAAGGCGGGTTCTCAAAACGAACGTCACGGTGAAACCTGTTGTCTGGCAATTGAGCTCGGGGCCTACAAATCAAATGGGACGGTAATATGAATAAACTGAATTCATTATGAACGGTTCCCTAAAATCCTTCGAATTCGGTGGGTTGCCCGTTTCAGCCAGGTGATGAACCCCTTTCTTTGCGCTAGTTTTGGGCCGTCACCGATTCAGCCGGTGGTACCCACGGGAGAACAGGCAATGTCGATCAGCATCTCCGGTGGCGGCCGGGAAAATGACTTCCAGGTTCTGCTCGACCGGCAGTCAGCCCTGGACATCGGTGCTTTCGTCGTCGATGGGGTCGATCTTTCGCCGGGCACGGCCATTCCATCCGACGGCGACCGGCGCATCGACCATGCGCTGCAGGGTTTTTTCTTCACCTGCGGTCCGGACCACATCCGCCACCCTGAGCCCGTGGAAGGGAGCGATGACGGGAACATATTTCCGCTGCACGGTTCGCTATGCGGCACGCCGGTCGAACAAACGCAGATGTCCGCACCGGATGCGCCGCCAGGCTGTAGCGCACAAACCGAGGTTCTACTCGCGAATGGCGGAAAGGCGCGCATTTCCCGGCGCTGGGCCGTCAACGCCGATACGGCGGAGGTCACGCTCTGCGATCGTGTCACCAACATCGCAGACACACCGTTTGCACCGATGCTGATGTATCATATCAATATCGGCGGCTGGCTCGCGGGCGAGGAAACGCGGATCTGCGGAACGATGTTTGCCGATGAAAAACGCGCCTGGCGATTCGGTGAAGGGGAAAGCGCGCATTTCTGCCTGCCGGCCGCACCTGGTGCCGAAGACGGCTGGGCGCATGTGGCCCTGGGGCCTTTTGAGGCTCTGGCCGGCCGCTCGCTGGCCGTCCGGTTTTCCACTGGCACCTTGCCGTTCCTGCAGATGTGGCGGTGCCAGCGCGGCATAGCTGATGTGATCAGCATCGAGCCCGTTTCCCACCGGCTGGCCAAACGGACCGAACTTGCCGCCGCTGACGAAATGCCGATGCTCGAGCCCGGAAAGACGGTCGAATACGCCCTGGCGTTCCAGATCCGGTGAGCCGCCTTTCCAATTGACGCGTTGCGCCGCCGGTCTTACATCAGTCCGGACAATATTTTGAGGAAGGCTTCCCCATGGACATTCGCCAGATCAATGATGAATATTCGGTCACCGGTCAGATTTCCGTCGAGGACCTCGACGCGATCAAGGCGATGGGGTTCAAGTCCATCGTCTGCCATCGCCCGGATTTCGAGCAGCCCGATCAGCCACAGTTCGAAACGATCGCCGCCCGCGCCAGGGAACTTGGCCTCGACATCACCCATATCCCGGTCGGCCCGATGGGCGTGACTGCCGATGCCGTGCGTGACATGGTCGATGCGCTGGATACGTTCGAGCGCCCGATGCTCGGCTATTGCCGCTCCGGCGCCCGCTCCACCAATGTCTACCAGCAGACCCAGCACATTCGCGGCTGAGACAACGTCGGACCGGCGCGCGATCTTCCAATCGCGCGCCGGTCAAACATTTCCTGAAACCTAGCCGTTTCGGATCTGGCTCAGCGTCCGTGCCGGCGTGATCGCCTCCGGATCGAGCCTGATCTCGATGATCGATGGCTTGCCGCTTTGCCGGGCGCGCTCGAATGCAGCGGCAAAATCCTCCGTCTTTTCTACGAGCTCACCATGACCGCCATAGGCGCGGGCAAAGGCTGCGAAATCCGGATTGGTGAGGTCCGTGCCGCTCACGCGCCCCGGATAATCCCGTTCCTGGTGCATGCGGATCGTGCCGTAGATGCCGTTGTTGATGACCAGCGTAATGATCGGCAGATTGTAGCGCACGGCCGTTGCGAATTCCTGGCCATGCATCATGAAGCAGCCGTCACCGGCAAAGCAGATCACTTCGCGTTCAGGAAACAGCTGTTTGGCAGCGACGGCAGCCGGCAGGCCGTAGCCCATCGAGCCCGATGTCGGCGCCGCCTGCGTGTTGAAGCGCTGGAACCGGTGAAAGCGGTGCAGCCAGGTGGCGTAGTTGCCGGCGCCATTGGCAAAGATCGTGTCCGCTGCCGTATTTTCCTCGATATAGCGCATGATCGGCCCCATCTGCACGTCGCCGGGGCCGGTTTCCGGCGGGGTGGACCAGGTGAGATACGCCTGATGCATCCTTGCCGTCCGTTCGGACTGACGATGCGTCTGCGCCGGTTTCAGGGCCTCAAGGGCAGCTGCGAAATCGTCGGGTGCAGCAGCAATTGCCAGATCCGGACGGTAGACCCGGCCGAGTTCGCCGGGATCGGGATGGACATGGACCAGGGTTTGGTGCGGGTAGGGCACCTCCAGCAGGGTGTAGCCCGAAGACGGCATTTCGGAGAAGCGGCCCCCGATCAACAGCACCAGGTCGGCCTCGCGGATTTCCTTGGCCAGCGCCGGGTTGATGCCGATGCCGACATCTCCGGCATAATTGGGATGAAGGTGATCAAACAGCATCTGACGGCGGAAGGAGCATCCGACCGGCAGGCCGAAACGCTCGGCGAAAGACCGGAACTGCTGAACGGCCTCATCGCTCCAGCGCGTGCCGCCGAGGATGGCGATCGGCCTTTCGCTCTTGGCGAGCAACGTTTCCAGCGCCTGCATCTGGCTTGGCCCGGGATGGCTTTCCACCGGCTGGTACGGCTTTGCTGAGACAGCCTCGGTCTTCTGCGTCAGCATATCCTCCGGCAAGGTCAAAACCACCGGCCCGGGGCGGCCGGAGGTGGCGACAGCGAAGGCGCGCGTGACGAATTCCGGGATGCGGGCGGGATCGTCGATCTCGCCGACCCATTTGGCGATTTCGGTGAAGGCGCGGCGATATTCGATTTCCTGAAAGGCTTCCCGCTCGCGGGCGTCGCGCTGGACCTGGCCGATGAACAGGATCATCGGGATTGAGTCCTGGCGGGAGATATGCAGGCCGGCGGACGCATTCATGGCGCCTGGACCACGCGTCACCATGCAGATGCCGGGTTCACCGGTCAGCCGGCCCCAGGCATCGGCCATCATTGCAGCGCCGCCTTCCTGGCGGCAGACCAGCACGTCGATGTCGGTATCGTAGAGTGCGTCGAGCACGGCGAGGTAGCTTTCGCCCGGTACGCAGGAAATCCGCTTGACGCCGTTCGCCTTCAGCGCCTCGACGATCAATTCTCCGCCTGTCTTCATGTCTGCTCCTCCCAAAGCGTCTTAAACTGTCTTGTCAGATGGCCGGTGACACCGGCGCGATACTTGCGGTTTTGTTGATCCGGCGCTCGCGCCAGATGATGTAAAGGCCGGACGCGATGATGATCGCGATGCCCAGCCATTTCAGTGCGTCCGGCAGATCGCCGAACACCAGCCAGCCGAAGATCGTCGCCGAGACGATCTCCAGATATTGCAGCGGCGCTAGCACCGAAGCGGGGGCGGCGCGATAGGCATAGACCCCGAGCACGCCGGATATGGTTGCCGTGATGCCGACGCCCAGCAGATAGAGGCTGGCGGTCCTGTCCGGCATGACCGGATCGAAAATCTCGGAACCGGTGCCGTCGCCGATATAAAGCAGGATGCCACAGAATATCGCGCCCCAGACACCGGCATGAAACTGCATCGACCATGGGTCCTCGTTCTGTGCGACGAGGCGGGTGACCAGCAGGAAGACCGCAAGCCCGAAAGCCGAGACAACAGGCAAAAGCGCGATCCATCCCACTTCCTGCATGCTCGGCTGGATGACCAGCATGGCGCCGAAAAAACCGGTGGCGCAGGCGGTATACCGCCGCCAGCCGATGGTCTCCTTGAGGAAGATGCTGCCCAGGATGGTCAGGATGATCGGTTCGACGAAGAAGATGGCGATGGCATCCGCCACCTCCATCGCCTTCAGCGTGGTGATGAAGGAGAGCATGGATACAACCAGCAGGCCGCCGCGCAGCATATGCAGCCCGGTCTTCCTCCAGGTCAGATCGAACAGCGTGCCCCGGACAAAGACGATCGGCAGGATGAAGATCATCTGCAGCACGAAGCGGACGGCGGTGATTTCAGCCGATGGTACGGTGGTGATGGCAAGTTTTGCAAAGATATCGATCAGCGGCGAGATCAGCACCGCGATGACCATCAGGCCCAAACCGAAGGAAACGTCGTTATTGTGTGCGGCCGGTTTTGCAGAAATGTCGGTCATGCCGTGCCTTCGTTTATGTCCGCTGTTCGACAACGGAGAGGCACCATCCGGCAAAATCCCGTATGGCGCCATCGCGTTCCGTCTCATTCAAGGTTTCGTGGCGCATCGCCGGATAGACGATCGTCGTCACGCGCTTCAAGCCGGCGGCCCGCATGCGCCGTTCCAGCCAGCGAATTTCCTGCCCGCCATTGGTGGCCGGATCCTGTCCGCCGCCGACAAGGTGGACCGGCAGGTCTTGCGGCAGCCGGGCGAGCCGGTCCGGGCTTGCGCCGGCAAAGGTCAGCTTGAACAGATCGATCCACATCGAAACGCTGGCATCAAAACCGCACAGCGGATCGCCGATATATTTTGCGACTTCTGCAGGGTCGTGCGACAGCCAGTCATAGTCGGTCTTGCGCTCGGGGATCGATTTGGCCCAGGCGCCGAATGTCAGCTTGGACAGCAGCCCGCTCGGCACATCGGAACCCTTCAGCATCTTCTCGACGGCGAGGACGGCTTGCGCTGCGCGTCCGGCAAGGCCCGGATTGAAATTCGAATTCCAGACAGCCAATCCGTCGTAAAGGTCCGGGTTTTCCTCTGCGGCGTTCAGGGCGATCAGGCCGCCCATGGAATGGCCGAACAGGATGACGGGAAGACCGGGATGACGGCTTGCGGCCATCGTACGCATCGCCGCGACGTCGTCGACGACCTTGGCTGCCCCTAGCGATGGCGCATAGCGGCCGAGCGGTGCACCGGCAGCGCTGGTTGCGCCGTGGCCGCGATGATCATGCGCATAGACATTGAAGCCGTGGGCCGCCATGACTTCGGCGAAGCGGGCGTAGCGGGCGGAATGTTCGGCCAGTCCGTGGCTGATGATCAGCACGCCTTTGTGCGGGCCGCTGGTGTGCGGGGCGCCGGCTGGCCAGTGGCGCCAGGCAAGGGCGGCCCCGCTTGGGCTTTGCAACGTTTCGACCTTGGCGAACACCCCTTTTGATCCTCCCAGGCGAAGTCCTGCGCTTAACCGCTATCAACTTGATTTACCAGCCAAAGGCAACGGCCGCTTGGTGCTTGTTTGGCATCAGGTCAGGAAAGATTCGTGCGGAGATGAATTTCCGGTTGCAATTTTCCCGTTTTAGTCTCTAAATGATCTTGTTTTGTTCTTGTTTGGAGAAGCTGTCATGCGGAGAAATGTGAAGACTATCTTTGTATCGCTTCTGCATCGTCTGGGGGTGGTCATGCTCGCTGCGATGCTTGCGTCATCGGCAAATGCCGGGGAAACGGCAACGGCTGCCAAAGGCAAGACCGCGTATATTCTCGTCGTCAGCTGGCTGCCGGGATTTTGCGAGACCCGGCCGAACCGCAAGGAATGTGCCGGGCAGACCGCGGAGCGGTACGATGCGACGCATTTTTCCCTGCATGGCCTGTGGCCGGTGAAGAAGAGCTATTGTGGCGTATCTGCGGAGATCAAGGCCCGCGACCGTAAGGGCGACTGGGTGGACCTGCCGCAACTGGCCATGGCACAGGAGACGGCAGCCAAGCTTTTGGTGGCCATGCCTGGCACGCAATCGGGGCTCGACCGACATCAATGGCTGCGCAGCGGCACCTGCCACGGCGGCACCGCGCAGGATTATTTTTCGGTGCAGCTTCGACTTCTCGATGAAATCAACGGCTCGGCGGTGCGCGCGCTGTTTGCCGGCCGGCTCGAACGGGAGGTGACGGAAGGCGAGGTCAAGCAGGCCTTTGACGAAAGTTTTGGCGCCGGAGCCGGCGAGCGCGTGCGGATGCGCTGCCAGAAGGCCGGCGCCCGCAGCGTCATTACCGGGCTGACGATCGGTCTCTCGGGCGATGTTTCAGCCGATGCCGGGCTTTCAACTCTGATCCTTGCCGCCGGCGATACCGATTTCAAATGCGCAAAAGGGATCGTCGATGCGGCCGGCATTCACTGAATGGCGTTGCTAAAGCCGGTTTCTTCATTGCTCCGCCGGGATAATTCGCCTACATAGCGGGCAAAATCCCATTCCCGTCGGAGCAGTCTCTCTATGGCACGTCAATTCATTTATCATATGTCCGGGCTGAACAAGTCCTACGGCACCAAGAAGGTGCTGGAGAATGTCAATCTGTCGTTCTATCCGGACGCCAAGATCGGTATTCTCGGCCCGAACGGCGCCGGTAAGTCGACCGTGCTGCGCATCATGGCCGGCCTCGACAAGGAATATACCGGCGAAGCCTGGGTCGCTCAAGGTGCGACCGTCGGTTACCTGGCGCAGGAACCGCAGCTCGACCCCACCAAGACGGCGATGGAAAACGTCATGGAAGGCGTGGCCGACAAGACTGCCATCCTCGAACGCTACAACGAACTGATGATGAACTATTCCGACGAGACGGCGGAAGAGGGCTCGAAGCTCCAGGACATCATTGACGGCCAGAACCTGTGGGATCTCGAAAGCCAGGTCGAGATGGCGATGGAAGCTCTGCGCTGCCCGCCCGGCGATGCGGATGTGACCAGCCTTTCGGGTGGTGAGCGCCGCCGTCTGGCTTTGTGCAAGCTGCTGCTCTCCAAGCCGGACCTCCTGTTGCTCGACGAGCCGACCAACCATCTCGACGCCGAAACCATCGGCTGGCTGGAAAACCATCTGCGCCAGTATCCGGGTGCGGTGATGATGATCACCCACGACCGCTACTTCCTCGACAACGTCACGGGCTGGATCCTCGAACTCGACCGTGGCCGCAGCATTCCCTACGAAGGAAACTACTCGGCCTACCTGCTGGCCAAGGCCAAGCGCATGCAGCAGGAAAACCGCGAAGACGCCTCCCGTCAGAAGGCGATCAGCCGCGAACAGGAATGGATCGCTTCCAGCCCGAAGGCCCGTCAGTCGAAGTCGAAAGCCCGCATCAAGGCCTATGACGAACTGGTCGAAGCAGCAGACAAGATGCGTCTTGGCGATGCGCAGATCATCATTCCGATCGGCGAGCGCCTCGGTCAGGTCGTCATCGAAGCCGAGAACATTACCAAGGGTTATGGCGACCGCGTGCTGATCGACGACCTGTCGATCAAGCTGCCGCCGGGCGGCATCGTCGGCGTCATCGGCCCGAACGGCGCCGGCAAGACCACGCTGTTCCGGATGATCACCGGCCAGGAAAAGCCGGATAGCGGTACCTTCCGCGTCGGCGATTCCGTCAAGCTCGGTTATGTCGACCAGAGCCGCGATGCGCTCGATGGCAACAAGACTGTCTGGGAAGAGGTTTCCGGCGGTGCCGAAGTCATCAAGCTCGGCAAGCTGGAGATGAACTCGCGCGCCTATTGCGGCGCCTTCAACTTCAAGGGCACCGATCAGCAGCAGAAGGTCGGCAATCTCTCCGGTGGTCAGCGCAACCGCGTTCACCTTGCCAAGATGCTGAAGGCCGGCGGCAACGTGCTTTTGCTCGACGAACCGACCAACGACCTGGATACCGAAACGCTGGCGGCACTTGAAATCGCGCTGGAAAACTTTGCCGGCTGCGCTGTGATCATCAGCCACGACCGCATGTTCCTTGACCGGCTGGCCACGCATATCCTTGCCTTCGAGGGCGACAGCCATGTGGAGTGGTTCGAAGGCAACTTCGAGGACTACGAGAAGGACAAGATCCGCCGCCTCGGCCCGGAATCGGTCAACCCGAGCCGCGTCAGCTACAAACGCCTGACGCGGTAGTTAAAGCATGCGCGCAAAAGTGCGAAGCGGTTTTGCGATAACGGCATGCGTAAAATCAAAGACCTAAAGCGTGAGAAGCGAATCTGAAAGATCGCGACGCGCTTTAGGCGCGGGCGTCATCGCCTGCGGTTGCGAAGCGTCAATTTGTTTCGCCGGCTTAAAACAGAAAGAGGCGGTCCGTTCGGGCCGCCTTTTTCCTTTCCTGCTGCCTGTGGTCAATGCCACATTTCAACTTGCGGAAAATCCGAAAATCACATAAACATATCTTTATGTGTTGATGAGGTTTAGGATGGCGCGAGAGCACGGGCTGGGACTGGACGAGTTGGTAGACGTGCTGAAGGCGGCAGGCGAGCCGACGCGCATGCGTCTTCTTGCGCTCCTGGCTGCCGGCGACCTGACCGTCACCGATCTTACCGAAATTCTCGGTCAATCGCAGCCCCGAATTTCCCGCCATCTCAAGCTGCTTGCCGAGGTCGCGCTGATCGATCGTTATCAGGAGGGCGCCTGGGCCTATTTTCGCCTGAGAGGCGAGGGGGCGGGTGTTGCGCTGGTTCGGGATCTGCTTTCGGCCTCCGATATTGCGGATGCGGTACTGCGGCGCGACGGTGAGCGGCTGGTGGCGCTGAAACAGGCTCGGTCCGAAAAGGCGCAGGACTATTTTAGCCGCAACGCCGCCGAGTGGGATGAGCTGCGCCGCCTGCATGTCAGCGAAGCGGATGTCGAAGCTGCCTTGAAGAAGGTCGTCGGCACGGAGCCGGTTGACGGCCTGCTCGATCTTGGCACCGGCACGGGCCGTATCCTCCAGCTTTTCGAAGGCCTTTACCGCCGCGGGGTCGGCGTCGATGCCAGCCGCGACATGCTGGCCGTGGCCCGCGCCAATCTCGATCGCGCCGGCATCACCAAGGCATCGATCCGTCACGGCGATATCTTCAACTTGCCGCTCGACGGCCGTCAGTTCGATCTGGTTATCATCCATCAGGTCCTGCACTTCCTGCAGCAGCCGCAAGCGGCGATTGCCGAGGCTGCCCGCATGCTTGTGCCCGGTGGCCGGCTGGCGATCATCGATCTTGCGCCGCATGCGCTGGAATATCTGCGCGACGAGCATGCGCATATGCGGCTCGGCTTTTCGCGCCAGACGATGGCCGATTGGCTGGACAAGGCCGGGCTGGCCGTCGAGGAGACGGTGGACCTGACCCCGGACACGGATCGTGACCGGCAGCTGACGGTGACGATCTGGCTTGCGCGCGACCAGCGGCAGGCCGTCACATCCGATACACCTGAGAGCAACCGCGCTCTCGCCTATGCCGGAAGGACATGACATGCCAATACACACCCTTTACCCGGCCGAACGCGGAAACCTGAAGCTTTCCTTCGAGTATTTCCCGCCGAAGAATGACGATATGGAAGTCCAGCTGTTCGAGACGGTCGCGGCTCTGTCTGCCTTCGATCCCGCCTTCGTCACGATGACCTATGGCGCCGGCGGTTCCACCAAGGCGCGTTCGCTGACTGCCGTGCGGCGGATGATCCACGACGAGGGGATCGCCAGCACCGCTGCGCATCTGACCTGCGTGGGGGCGGCCAAAGCGGAAGTCGATGCCGTTGTCGCAGAGTTCATCGACAATGGCGTTCGCCATTTCGTAGCTCTGCGCGGCGATCCGCAGGGCGGTATCGGGGTGCGCTACGAGCCGTTTCCGGATGGATATGAGAATGCCGCGGCATTGGTTTCGGCACTTCGGGCGAAGGGGGATTTCGAGATTTCGGTGTCCGCCTATCCGGAAAAACACCCGGAAAGCCCGGATGTCGCTGCCGATATCGACATGCTGAAGCGCAAGGTCGATAATGGCGCGACGCGGGCGCTCACCCAGTTCTTTTTCGACAACAATGATTTCGAGCGCTATCTCGAGCGCGTCAGGCGCGCGGGCATCAATATCCCGGTCGTTCCCGGAATCATGCCGATCAACAATCTGGCGGCGATCAGCAGGTTCGCCGGGCTCTGCGGGGCAAAGGTTCCAGACGCGATCGTCACGCGGCTGGTCCACCTGGATGAAAGCCCGGAGGAACGTTTCAAGGAAGCCACCCATATCGCGGCCGAGCAGATCGTCGATCTGGCACGGCGCGGCCTTCGCGATTTCCATATCTACACGATGAACCGGTCGCCGCTGGTCGCGGCCGTGTGCGATCTGGTTGGATTTGAACGGCTGGCACCGGCTACGGTTCAGTCCCGGTCAGCGGGTGCCGCTGCCTGAGAATGGCAAGCGACGTGTTGTCTCGAATAGAAAAAGCCCTTGAGACCGGATGGTTTCAAGGGCTTTTTGTCTTTGGCAGCTTCAGGTTTTCGGTCCTTCGCGGAGCGCCTTGCCTGGCTGGATCTTGCTGCAATGGATTGCGGTCCTAAAGTCCTTCTGCATTGGCTGGCTGCATTGGCTGGACTGTTTGCTGATGCTTTCAGATGAAAAGCATGGTTGCAACGAATAYGAACGCTGCACTTATCATGAGGACATTCAACGAATGTGTCATTCCCATAACCGGCCCTCCTTGCGTTGACTGGGGAACGATAGGAGGAAAATGTCACGCATGAAAGGAAAAGTTATGCTGCGCTGCGGTAACTGCGCTGCCGCCTACGCTTATTCACAGGGTTAAGCTCATGTTTTTATAGTATTTTCTCAATTGCCACAATTTTTTCACAATGTCTTCGATCTGGTTAATGTAACGCACTGAAATGCGCCGTGAGTGACCGATTGGACACAGCATGAATGCTCGGGACGGCCGTTTGATTCCTTCATTGCGTCTGCGCGCGGCGGCCAGGCAGCAGGCGGCCGTCGAGGACGACCAGGCCAGCGGCGATCAGCAGCATGCCGGCGATATCGGTTTGTTCCAGCGTTTCCCCAAGGAAGAGAAAACCGAGGAGAATGGCGCTCGGAGGCACCAGGAGGGTGACCAGCGACGTGTTGGTGGCGCCGGCGCGGCTCATGATGCGAAAGAATAAAATGTAGCCGTAAGCGGTCGAAAGAAGCGCCAATGCCAGGATCGCCAGCACGGAGGTCACCGGCGGGAAGGCGAGCTGCCATGGCTGATCGACGATCAGGGAGAGCGGCAGCATGATCAGCGTCGATGCGGTGAGCTGTCCGGCGGCCGTGACGGGGGCTGCCAGTCCCCGGAAGCGCTTGCCGTAGGTCGCGGCAAAACCATAGCTGATCGCCGCTGCCACGGGAAAAAGCAGGGCCCAGAGCGGAACGCTGCTGCCTGCCTGCTGCAGGCCGGGCAGGGCGCTTGGGCCGATGAGAACCGCCGTACCGGTAAGGCCGAGCAGGCAGCCGGCGATCTTGGCAAGGCTCAGCTTTTCGTCGTGCGTCAGCGCATTGGCGATCAGCACCGTCCAGACAGGCGTGGTGGCGTTGAGAATGGCTGCGAGGCCCGCACCGATCTGTGTCTGGCCGAGAAAAATGAACGTGTGCGGAATGGCATTGTTGATCAGGCCCAAAAGCAGAAACTGTGGCCAGCGAGCCTTCAGTTCGCGGTAGATGTCATGGCGGCCGAACACGTAGATATGCAGCGCCAATGCGGCCAGTGCCACGCGCAACAGAACAAGGGTAAACGCCGGCACATGCTGGATGGCGATGCGCGCGAAAAAGAACGAGCCGCCCCAGATCAGCCCGAGCAGTGCCAGAAGACCCCAGGTGGCCAGCGTCATGCGGTTCTGCAAACCGTCCGTTTTCGCGTGCATGTGACTTGACCTTCCCCTGCCTCATTCGGAACATAACGACGGTTAAGGGGTATGAGGGGATTTATCCACCCGATTCTTGAACCGCACCACAGATAGGAAGGATGACCTGCTGGAGCCCGTCACGACACAATCCATCGCTGCCGCCGCACATGAGGGGCAGGGGCTTGTCCCCATTGCGATCGTGGTGGCGGTCGCCGCTATACTGGGGCTGGGGTTCCTGCGCCTGCGCCAGCCGCCGCTGGTGGGGTTCATCCTGGCCGGCGTTGCGCTGGGACCGACGGGGTTCGGTTTCATCTCCGCCAGCGCCAACGTCACGCTGCTTGCCGAGATGGGCGTTGTCGTCCTTTTGTTCTTCATCGGCATGGAACTGTCGATCAAGGCCTTTGTGCTCAGCCTGCGCCAGGCTTTGCTGGTTGCGGGCGGGCAGGTAATCGCTGCCATTGCAGCAGCCGGGCTGATCGCGCTGATCACCGGCGCAACCATGGCGGAGGGGCTAATCCTTGGCTTCGTCATTGCGATGTCATCCACCGTCGTTGCCATGAAGATGCTTGAGGACATGGGCGAGTTGCGTAGCGAGACCGGGCGGATCGCCGTCGGCGTGCTGATTGCGCAGGATATCGCAGTTGTGCCCATGCTGATCCTGGTTTCGAGCCTTGGCGGCGAGGAGACGCACTTCGCAACGATCGCGATCAAAATGGTCATCGCCATCGCCATTCTGGCGGCCCTGCTCTGGTGGTTCGGCCGCCACGGCAAGCTCCGGGTTCCCTATAGCGAGGCGGTCGAGGACAAGGTCGAGATATTGGCGCTCGGGGCGCTTGCCGTCTGCTTTGGTGCCGCAGCCGTTTCGGGCCTTGCCGGCATGTCGCCGGCCTATGGCGCATTTCTGTCCGGCATCGTGATCGGCAACTCGACGCTGCGCAGCCGGGTGATACCGGTGATCGAGCCGATCCAGAGCGTGCTGCTGGTGGTCTTCTTTCTATCGATCGGGTTGCTGATCGACTTGACCTTCATCGGCGAGAATTTCTGGGCGGTGCTGACCGCTGCACTGATCGTCATTGCCGCCAAGACCGTGCTGAACATTTTCCTGCTGCGCAAAACCGGCTCATCGCCGCAGATCGCCCTGGTCGCCGGCCTGTCCATGGCGCAGATCGGCGAGTTCTCCTTCGTGCTTGCTGCTGCTGGTCTTGGCGCCGGTGTCCTGCAGTTTGATACCTACAAGGTGGCAATCGCCGTCACGGCGGTCTCGTTGCTCGTCTCGCCGCTTTGGGTCAGCATGATGCACCGGCTGGAAAACATTGCTTCCGAACATCTGCTCACCTATCGCAAGGCCTTCGCGATCGCCTATGCGCGCGAATTGAGCGAGGTATCGAAGCGGGGTGCGGCCCTTGCCGGCGCCCGTTGGTCGCTGAAGCTGCGCTACAGGGCGTTCCGTCTTGCCCGCCACCACCGGCGGCGGGCACGATTGGAAAACAAGCCCGAAGCGGACCCTCCTGAATCGAACCTTAAAGAGCGCTGAGAACGGCCGGCGTTGCCCAGCCATCGGCGGGAATGCCGAGACGCAGCTGCTCCTTCTGAAGGGCCGCACGCGTGCCGGAGCCAAGGATGCCGTCGATCTTGCCGACGTCATGGCCCTTGTCCTGCAGCTTCGTCTGCAGTGCCTTCATGCCTTCATCGTTCAATCCCGGTTCCGGATTATGCGTGTCGTAAGACGGAGCGCCTGCCAGCCGGGTGGCGAAATAGGCAGCCGAGGTCGTGTAGATGAACGACTGGTTCCATTCGAGATAGATGTTGAAGTTCGGATAGGTCAGGAAGGCGACGCCGTGGCGGCCCTGCGGGATGACCAGTGACGAGGCAAGCTGCGGGAAGGCGGTGTTGCCGTCGCGCGGCTTGACGCCGAGTGCGAACCAGTCACCGGCAGTCATGCCGGCCTGCAGCCCGGTCTTCTCCCAGGGCAGGTTTTCCGGCAGGCTCACTTCCTGGATCCAGGGCTGACCGGCTGTGAAGCCGAGGCTCTTGATGAACTTGGCGGCGGTCAGGATGGCGTCCGGCGAGCTCTGCTTGAGGTTGACATGGCCGTCGCCATCGCCGTCCACGCCCTGCGCGATAATGTCTTCCGGCAGCATCTGGACCTGGCCGATTTCGCCAGCCCACGCGCCGGTCGTCGTTGCCGGGTCAAGATCGCCGTGCTGGACCATCTCGATCGCGGCAATCAGCTGGGGGCGGAACATTTCAGGGCGGCGGCAGTCATGGGCCAGCGTCACCAGTGCGTTGCGCGTGTTGAAGTCGCCCTGAACCGCGCCGAAATCCGTTTCCATCGCCCAGAATGCGGTGATGACCGGGGCCGGAACGCCGAATTCCTTTTCGGCACGTTCGAAGACGGCGGCATATTCCTTCATCTTCTTGGCGCCGATATCCAGCCGCGCCTTGCTGACCGTGCGCTGGGAGAATTCGGTAAAGCTCTGCTTGAAGACACCCTGGGCGCGGTCGCGGCCCAGCACCTTTTCGGAGATGGCAGCGCCGGCCAGAGCGCGATCGACCGCTTCGGCGGGAATGCCCTTGGCAATCGCCTCGGCCTTGACGCCCTGCAGGAAGGTGGCGAGATCACCGCCGCACGGTGCGGCAGGTGTGGCCGCCTGTTGCGCAAGGGCAGATGAGGCCAAAAGGGTGAGAAAGCCGATCGAGAGAACGGAGCGCAGTGTGCTGCGTGTCATCGCAAGTCCTTGTTGTGTCGGGCCGGAGCCGGCCAAAACGGCCTTTCAAAAACAGGCCGCAGTTAGCGTCGAAATTATGGGAGCCGCTGTCGCACGGCAATGGGGCGGAAAGAAGAAATGCGCCCTTTTCGCAGGCTCAATTCTGGGCCTGTTCGCGCGCCTTGGAGACAGCTGCCACCCAGTTCTTCCAATTCTTCGGCGATCCCGCGAACACGTTGATGTCAGCGTTGCCATCGATGCCGGGGATCACGCCGGTGCTGGTATATTGCCAGAAGGCCCAGCGGCGTTCCGCGTAGATTTCCGTCGGGTGCGATGCGACCGAACGGACCCAGAAATGATAGTCCTTGAACTGGCCGACGAGATTGTCACGGTGGAAATCGACCGAGGTATAGATGATCGGGCGCTTGCCGTAATAGGCTTCGAGCCGGTCCATGAAGCGCTTCATTTCGGTCTGAACGGTCAGTGGCGACGGCCGGAAGCGGCAGGTCTTGGATTCGCCGTTCCATTCGACATCGAGAACCGGCGGCAGGTAGACGGCGCTCTTGGGCACATTGGCGATGAACCAGTCGGCTTGCTGGTCGGCTGTCGAGCAGAAATAGTAGAAATGATAGGGCGCATAGGGCAGGCCGGCGGCGCGGGCCTGCTGCCAATAATCGCTGAACTTCGCGTCGATCCTATCCTTGCCTTCGGTCGCCTTGATGAAGGCGAAGGAGACGCCTGAGGCCTTTACCTTGACCCAATCGACGTCGCCCTGCCATTTCGAGACGTCAACACCATGGATATTGTGAAGCTGCGGCGTGCGCGCGCCAAAATCCTGCGGATCCTTGTCCTGGAATTTCGGCGGGATGGAGGCTGTGGAGACGAGATCGTAGTCTGTCGAGGTACAGGCGGAAAGAAGGCTCACAATAGGCAGGAGAGCCAGGAATAGCCGGCGCATGGGGTTCCCGTTCTGAAACGATCGACGAAGCTGCCTCACACGATGATATCCGTTGATGTGAATTCCCCCGGAGGCCTGAACCTCATCTTCATCACATCATCGTAAAAAATGAGTTAGTTTCAAGCAGCAATTGCCAAAGCGGTACCACCGACCCAAAAGTAGTGGTCTACGCCGGGAAAATTAGACCGGCAGCATTCCGCGGGGCTTGCGGCGGCCTATTACGCGAGGCGCCGGCAATACCAAGTCTCTATCATCGAGACTTGGTATAAGTGAAGAGCCATGCATAGCCGCGGCCGATAGGCCGGAACGCAAGCGCATCACCAAGGGTTTCAGCCTTGGCCTCAAGCACTGTTGTCATGGTCTTTCGCGGCGTGACGTGGAACCGCTTGAGCCACCCCTGAAGGCCGCGCCGGAACAGGCGGGGCAGGCGCTCCTGCTGGCCGAAATCGGCGATGTGCAGCGAACCGCCCGGATTGAGCGCGCCAATCGCCGCGTCTATTGCCTTTTCCCATTCCGGGATCATGGAAAGCGCATAGGAGATAACGATGCGGTCAAAGCCGGGCTGGCCGAATTCGCCAGCTGTGAAGCCGGTCGCGTCGGCAACGCGCAGCACTGCATCCTGACGGCCTTCCCGGGCCAGTTTGGCCTGCGCCGAAATCAGCATCTCGGCGGAAATATCGAGCCCGTACAGCCGGGCGTGCGGAAACCGCCGGCTAATCAGCGCCAGATTGCGGCCTGTGCCGCAACCAATTTCCAACACGCCGGCGCCAGCGGGGATGTCGAGTTCGCGGATCAGCGTGTCGCGTCCAAACAGATAGTATTTCCTGGTCAGGTCGTAGAAATGCCGCTGCGTGCGATACATCCGGTCCATGCGGTCGGCATGGCTGCTGCCTGCACCGGTCTCGATCGCCGTCATGCTGCTTTCCTGTAGATATGGAAGCCGCCATAGATTGCCGAGCGGTCTTTCAGATTGAGCGCCTGCGACTGCTGAGCATCATAGCGCCATTGCCCGAGCAAGGCGTCCGAGACGCGGCCTTCCAGAATGCTGGCCTCGGCGGCAGTCCGGAAGATCACTATGGCGCCTTCAGCCGAGGTGCGGGTGATTTCGCCCCACAGGTCGTTGAGCTGGCGGTCGTTCATCCAGTCCTGGGCGTCGAGCAGCACGTAGCGATCGACGGAGCCTGCAGGCTTCTTGGCCAGAAGCTCGGTAAAGCTGGCATGATGCACATGGACGCGCTCGGCATTGTTGCGGATCGCCTCGTGGCGGCCGGCCTGCAGATATACGGGCAGTTCGCCTTCATGCGGCATCGGATAGCGGCGGGCAAAGGCCTGCCAGGCAAAGTAGTTTTCCTTCAGAGGAAAATGGCAGGAGAGCTTTTCCAGCCGATGGCGCAGTACGCCCGCCAATGATTTTTCCGCGCTGAGGCTTGCCAGCTCGTCGAACTGCTGCGGCGGAATACCGAGACCGAACAGCGAGCTCTTGCGGCTGGTGATCCAGCGGATAACCGGACGGTCGAACAGGGGGGCCAGCCGCTCGTCGAAGAACTGGCGCTGTTCGCGCATCGAACGGGCACTGGCAAGTTCGCTCGGATCCACACCGTGCAGCCGCGCCAAAAGGTGGCCAAGACCGATAAACCGTCCGAGCAGGCCGGTGCGATAGATGTTCTTGCCGAAAACCTTGATACGGCGTTGGCCGGTCAGGCCGCGGGCGTTCCAGTATTTGCGCGTCTCTCTGTCGAGTTTCGGTGCGATGAAAAGGTCATAGGCCCGGACATTGCTGGCAAGATCGTGGCGGGCGAGGAAACGGACGATGTCCGCATGGGTGGGCAGATGCCGGAATGCGGCGAGCTTCAGCCGGTTCAGCGCGACGTGATGCGGGTTGAGGTCCACGACATCGATGCGTTCGGGGGCCGCAGAAAGGTAGGCCAGCATGTTGCAGCCGCCGGAACCGATGGTGACGATATGATGCTCGGGCCGCAGCTGCATCGCAGTCATGTCGACGGCTGGATCCTCCCATATCTGCGGGTAGACGAGCCCGCTAAAGAGAAGCCCGAAAAGACGTTCCGAAAGACCGTCAAGGCTCAGCGCCTTGTGCTGGATAAGCGCGGTTTTCAGCTTGCGGTTTCGTTTGCCATAGCCAGCATCGGGTGCGAGATCGGTCATGTCATCCTGCCATCCGTTAATGTTGGAGGAGCTTCTAAGACGAGTCCGCTACACTTTGATGACGAAAGCCTTATGCAATGTTCACCCGTAGAATTGCAGGGGCGAATGCTGTCCCCCCGGGGCCGGAAAAGCTCGAGGTGCGATCGATCGCCACTAGAAACATGTTTAGCACCAACGTGATTGCCACAAAGCCTTCCTAAATGCATGGAATCCTGTTCTTCTGGCCATGGCGAAGCAGGGACGATGCGGATGCGGAAAAAAAGGTGGTTCTGGCTCGCAGGCTCGGTATCGGCAGCCGTCACGGCTTTCGTGGGCTGGCTTGCCGTCGTGCCGCCGGAGCTGCTGCGGGTCGGTGACGGTTATGCGGCCAAGATTGTCTGCTCCAACGTTTTCATTGCCGGCAGGGATGCGAACACGGTTCTAGCCGATGACGTCCAGGCGCCCGGACACCCCCTCCTGCGCCTGGTGCGGATATCCGTCGATGAAACGCGAAAAGCAGTCACGGCGCGCATGTTCGGTTTTGCCGCACCCGGCCGGGCTATCTATCGCGAGGGGCTCGGCTGCACCAATGTGACCGAGGGCGAATTCGCCACTTTTCCCGGAAACAGGCAGCTTCGCCGCCGGCCACCGCAATCGGATGACGGCAAACCGTGGCCCGATGGCAGCGGCACGGCAGTCAACCCGGCAGTCCAGACGCTTTTGACCGACCCGCAGCTGTCCGGGCCCGGCATGCGCGCCATCGTCGTCGTCAAGGACGGAAGGATCGTCGCGGAAAACTATGGCGAGGGGTTCAACAGCGCGACGCCGCTGCTCGGCTGGTCCATGACCAAGTCGGTGACGGCTGCCCTGATCGGCTTGCGGATCCGTGACGGCCAGATGTCGCTTGAGCGGACTGAATTGTTGCCGCAATGGCGAAACGATCCGCGCAGTCAGATCAAACTCGCCGATCTTATGGCCATGCAGAGCGGACTTCAGTTCAACGAGGACTATGGCGATGTGACCGACGTCACGCGCATGCTCTATCTGGAAGGGGACATGGCCGATTTCTCAGCGGCCAAGCCATTGGAGGCAAAGCCAGGCGAGCGTTTCAGCTATTCCAGCGGCACCTCGACCATCCTGTCGAGGCTCTGGATGGACACGTTCGGCAGCGTGCGCGAGGCACTGACCTTTCCGCGCGCGGCGCTTTTCAGGCCGCTCGGCATGAACAGCGCGGTTTTGGAGCCCGACGCGCACGGCACCTTTGTCGGCTCTTCCTATATGTATGCGACAGCGCGTGATTGGGCCCGGTTTGGCCTCTTCCTCTTGCAGAACGGCAGCTGGAACGGTGAGCAATTGTTGCCGCAGGACTTTGTCAGCTACATGCACACGCCAACCAAGGCATCCGGCGGCCGTTATGGGGCAGGGCAGGTTTGGACGAAGTTCGGAAATGACGGCGGCCCGCCTTTGCCCGGCGATGCCTACTGGCTGCAGGGGCATGACGGCCAGACCGTGATGCTGGTGCCGTCGCTCGGGCTTGCGGTCGTTCGGTTGGGCCTCACGCCGTCGCGCAGCGGCTATGACGTGCGCCAGCTGCAAGCCAAAATAATAGAGGCGGTCAACTGACCGCCTCGAAATCCGACAGGCTATGGGGCAGGCTGGCTAGAGCGCCGCACGTCATTCATGATGCGCAAAACGTCGCTGTAACACCTTGAATTTGCCGCATAATTTTTCCTTAAATCGATTCCGATTAAAGGAATTATGCAGCAGGCCTATTTCATGCCCAGTGTTTCGAGCAGGCCCTTGCGCTTGGCGTGATAGTAATAGCCGCTGGCATAGAGCTTGACCGCGCCGTCGTTCTGGTTGTCGGCCACCATCCAGGCGCCAGCCAGATATTTCGTCGCATATTTCAGATTGGTTTCGGCATCGAACAGGCCTTCGGCCGGCCCTTCATAGCCAAGTCCCTTGGCCGTATTGTAACGAATCTGCATCAGGCCGTAATTGCCGGAGTGATAGGCCCGCGGATTATAGGTGCTTTCGCGCTTGACGACACGGTGCACCAGTTCTTCCGGGATATTGTTGAGCTTGGCATAATAGGCGATCAGGCGATCGAGTTCGGGGCGCGAGCTTGTCGGCTTGGCGCCGATACCCAGCGAGGCCGGGATGTTCTTTGCCATCGCATAGGCGCTGGCGCCGATCGACGGCTTCGGCATCGGCACGATCATGTGATTGGCGACCAGCGTTTCCAGGCCGACAGGTTCGCCGGTATCGAAATCCGATTCCATCGCGGCCATCATCATGCCTTCGGGTATCTGCGGCACGCGATCGGTCTTTGCAGATACCAGCGCATTTGCCGTTTCAGGCAGCGTGGCGGCTGTTGCCGCCTGGGCAGCTGCAGACGTCTGGGGGGCCACCAGGGCATTGGCAGCGGTCGCCGGCATCGTTACCGGATTGGTAGCGGCAACCTGTGCCGTTGTGGTTTCGCCGGGCTTCATCATCGCTGTTTCAGCAGCAAGCGCTGCTGCGGTCGCCGATGTCGCGCCGTCTGGGGTCGGCAGAGCGTAAGCCGTCATTTCCGTTCCGGGCTTCGGCAGCGGCGTTACCGTCTGCACCGCCATCAGCTGTTCCATCGGCGTTCGCTCGACGCTCGAACAACCGCCAGCCAGCGATGCCGAGATCAGAGCACAGGCCGTAACAGCCGGTTTTGAAACGAAAAAACGGAAATTAGCCATGCTGTCACTTTCGTGCTGTCAGGCCCCACAGCCCCCTGCAAATCAGCAGCCGGGAGCCGCCATGCGCTGAACGTCATTAACCTATGAGGCGGTGAACCGCAAGCATGAGGCACTTTTTCAGGCGCCAGCACGCCGCAGGCCCGCAGTCAGAAGGCCTGCGCCGATCAAAAGAGAGCCGCCGGTACGGTTGACGATGGCCTGGACTTTGGGTTTTCGAATCGTCTGGCGGGCAGCCGAGGCCATCAGCGCGTAAAGAGTCGCGTTGATGGTGGCGAGCACCAGGAATGTGCTTTCAAAGATCAGCATCTGATTGAACAGCGGACGGCCGAGGTCGAGGAACTGCGGCAGGAAGGCGACGAAGAAGACGATGCTTTTCGGGTTGAGCGCGGTGACGATATAGGTGTGCAGGAAAATCCGCACCGGCTTCTCCGCTGGCGCCGGCATCGTGCCATCGGCTTCCTCCGTTGAGATCGGCGTGCGCCAAAGCTTGATGCCCAGCCAGATCAGATAGGCGGCGCCCACCCATTTCAGCACGGTGAAAATCGCAGCCGAGGTCGCAAGCAGCGCTCCAAGGCCGAGCATCGATGCGGTCATCGCGGTGAAATCACCCAGCGCCACGCCAGCGACCGTTGCACTTGCGACCTTGCGTCCGTGCCCGAGCGCATAGGAGATGACGAGAAGAATAGTCGGGCCGGGAATGGCGAGCAGAATGGAGGAGGCGGCAACGAAGGCCAGCCAGTGTTCGATCGACATGAAAACAGCTCCGTTTGGACGTGGCGTTCGATTGAGGAAGCCATGCGCAAACGGAGCCGTCAATAGGCGTTTATGAGCGTCAGATTACTTTGCCGGCGACCATTTCTGGCCGATCACGTCCATGACTTCGCCGAACCATTTTACCGATGTGTCGAAGTGCTTGCCGCCACGGATGCGCGGGAATTCGATCGTGCGCAGCTTGCCGCCCTGATCTTCGTCGTGGCCGGTGACGCCGGACACCTTGTTCAGCGCGCTTTCGACGGCAAGATCGACCATGCCCTGGATGAGGCGCAGGTCGTCGGCGTTCGCCGGTGCGGAGCGGGCATAGTAGCCGGATTTCTGCACCATCGAGCGTTCGGCGCCGAGAAGAGCTGCGAACTGCTTGGAGAACCAGCCGCCGACATTGATGGTGTCGATCTTCACATGGCCGAAGGCATCGCGCTTGACGGCTTCACCGGCTGCTTCGCGTTCGGCAACGACGGCATCGAGGCAGGCGCCTTCCGAGACGAACAGCGTCACGAAGCCGGTCTTGTCCATCGTCGCGCGCAGCCGCGCGGCTTCGGCTTCGAGGTTGAAGGCGGTCTCGGGCAGATAAAGGCCGTCGATATTCTTCATCTGGCGGTTCATCATGAAGCCATCGACGAATTCCCGGTCGTCGATATGCTGGATGTAGGCGCGCGCGGTTGCAGCCGTGAGCCAGCCGCAATGGCGGCCCATGACTTCGTGGACGACGAGCGTGCGCGGCGCAGCACTCTGTTCGTTGCTGACATTGTCGAAGAATTTTGCGCCATATTCGGCAGCGGTCCACGCGCCGAGCGACTGGCGGATCGGCACGACATCATTATCGACGGTCTTCGGCAGCCCGACGACGGTCAGGTCGTAACCGTTGGCGCCGAGGTAGGCGGCAAGGTCGGCAGCCGTCGTATTGGTGTCGTCGCCGCCGATGGTGTGCAGGATGGTGATGCCGTCGGCGGCCAGCCGTTCGGCGGCGACCCGCAACGGGTTCTGGCCTTCCTTGACCAGGCCGCGCTTGACGCAATCGGCCGTGTTGGTCAGCTTCACCCGGCTGTTGCCGATCGGCGAGCCGCCGTGGCGGTGGAGGATATGGGCGTTTTCCCGCATGTCGCGGGTGATTTCGATACGGTCGGCGAGCAGAAGGCCCTGATAGCCGGAGCGGTAGGCAACCAGCTCGATATCGGGCGCGATATCGGTATATCGCTCGATCAGACCACCCACGGCGGAAGACAGGCAGGGCGCGAGTCCGCCTGCGGTCAGCATTGCAACTTTCTGTTTGGCCATGGAGTCCTCCTCGGGGATTGCGGCAAGATGTTCGGGGTCTCTCTAGCGCAATTCGCATGGAAGTTAAATGACATGCTTTTGGCAAGGCAGGGGATAGCTCAGCYATCCACGATCGGGCCAGGCGCCATGCCCATGGCCTGCGGGTGGGCGGAAATACGCATGGGAACTGAAACGAAAAGTCGCTTGTCCGTTCGCATCTCGGTGTTTTCCGGTCATCTTCATTTACATGATTGGACGATCACGGCCGGGAATGCTATAATAGTGAGGTGCCATCACAAATTCGTCATTTCGGCTAATTGCATGGCTTTGCCGCCTTGCAATCTGTGCTGACATCTGGTCATGCTGTTTTGTGAGCTGCATGATTGTCGTGGCGACACAGCCGTGCGTGCCACCTTGCATCTACGCATGGACGCATCGCCCGTGCCATCCCCACCCGAACGTGACGTGGATCAGCCGACCATGGGAAAGAACGTGCCTATGTCATTCTGGGATAGTATCCTCAGTATCGTCACCGCGACGGGCAATGCGCTTGCCGGTGTGATCGAGGCTGTGCGGACGCTGTTCGAAGGCGATCCTGAAACGCGCCGCAAGGTGGCTTTTTCCGTCGCCATGATTGCGCTGTCCGCCAAGATGGCCAAGGCCGACGGTATCGTCACCGAGGCCGAGGTGTCGGCATTCCGCGATATTTTCAAGTTTCCCGACGATCAGGCACGCAACGTCGCCCGGCTCTACAATCTGGCTCGCCAGGACGTCGCCGGCTACGAGGCCTATGCCGAGAAGCTGGCATCGCTCTGCGTCTCTTGTGATCAGAATTGCCCGGTGCTGGAGGACATCATCGACGGGCTCTTCCACATCGCCAAATCCGATGGCGCCGTCCACGAGAAGGAACTGCACTTTCTCACACGCGTCGCCGAGATCTTCCGTATAAAGGAAGAGCGTTTTCAGGAGATCATGGCCCGTCACGTGCACCGCGCCGGCGCCGATCCCTACAAGATCCTTGGCGTTTCGCCGAAGGACGACTTTTCGATCATCCGCAAGCGTTACCGCGTGCTTGTGTCGGAGAACCATCCCGACATGCTGGTCGCCCGTGGTGTTCCGCAAGAACTGCAGGCGATCGCCAATGATCGTATGGCCGAACTCAACGCCGCCTATGAGGCGATCGAGAAAGAACGCCGCGCCGCATGACTGACTTCGCCTGTGACTATCCTGCTGCACGCTTCGTGCCGTCGCCCAACCATGGCGAAAGGGCAGGCGGGCTGAAGCCCGACATGGTCATCCTGCACTATACCGGCATGGAAACGGCAGCTGCCGCGCTCGACTGGCTCTGCCGCGATGAAAGCCAGGTCTCCAGCCACTACTTCGTCCACGAGGACGGCCGCGTCGATCAGCTGGTTGCCGAGGATCGCCGCGCCTGGCATGCGGGCAAGAGTGTCTGGAAGGGCGAAACCGACATCAATTCCCGGTCTATCGGCATCGAAATCGCCAATGCCGGCCACCCCGGCGGGCTACCGGATTTCCCCTTGGTGCAGATCGATGCGGTCGTTGAACTGTGTCGAAACTGTGGTGAACGGTGGTCGATCGCCCCTGAAAGGGTGCTGGCGCACAGCGATATCGCCCCTATTCGCAAGGTTGATCCGGGAGAAAAATTTCCCTGGGAACGCCTGTACGCCGGCGGCGTCGGGCATTGGGTTCCACCGGCCCCGATCAGTGGCGGACGGTTTTTCCAGCGCGGCGATCAAGGCCAGCCCGTCGAGGCAGTCCAGACGATGCTGTCGCTCTATGGCTACGGAATTGAAGTGACAGGCGTTTTCTGTGAGAAGACGGAAGGCGTGGTGGCTGCATTCCAGCGCCATTTCCGTCCGTCGCAGGTGGACGGCATAGCCGATATTTCGACCTTGGACACGCTTCACCGATTGCTTTCGGGCCTGCCGGATTTCAGCCGCTGACCAGCGGTTGCGCCAGCAAATCCGAAGCCCGTTTCAGGCCGTCGCCACACAAATTTTGTGCGCTGCCACATCATCACCATGATGCCGGGGTCTTTTGCGGCCGTACCGAACCGCAGGCAATTGAGGCCCTCTAGCCCTTCCTGTTGATGACGAAAATCGGGATGCGAGACGGCAGGGCGGGGTGCGCCCACAGGGCCGTAGCGCCCGAAAGTGGAGACTTCAAGCTATATGAGACTATCGCATCTTGCTGCGGCCGCGGCATGCTTCTGCATGCTGTTTTCCGGGGTTGAAACGTCGTTTGCCGGGGGCATCGACAAGACCATCACATCCTCCATCACGCCAGTGACCAGAACGACCGGTTATCCCGTGCCGGGCGTCACCTCGCTCAAATCCTCCGTCTATAGTGGTCTGATCCAGACCTACGCCAAGCAATATGGTGTGCCGGTCGATCTTGCCCATGCGGTGATCAAGGTCGAAAGCAACTTCAACCCTCAGGCCCGCGGCAGCGCCGGCGAAATCGGCCTGATGCAGATCAAACCTGCCACGGCCCGGATGATGGGGTATTCCGGCGGCAAGCGCGGCCTGTTCGATCCCGAGACCAATATCAAGTTCGGTATGAAATATCTCGCCATGGCGCATGAACTGTCCGGCGGTTTCACCTGCGGCACGATCCTTCGTTACAACGCCGGACATGGCGCCACGAAGATGAACCCGGTGTCGCGCCGTTATTGCGGCAAGGTGCAGGCGATCATCAACTAACCAGTCCGGGTGCCGGGCCGGTTTTCCGATGCCGGTATTTTTCAAGTTCGCAGATGCCAGCCGGTGGTTGCCATGGTATTTCCGTTCCATCATTCTTGAGGACGGGACATGGCAGGCACATTCGATTTCATCATTGTTGGCAAAGGCATGATGGGGGCAGCGGCCGCCAGGCATCTGGCGAAAAGCGGTGCGAAGATCGCGCTGTTCGGGCCCGATGAGCCGGAAGACTGGGCAAGCCATGACGGTGTCTTCAGCAGCCATTATGACAATGGCCGCATAACCCGCACGATCGATCCCGACCCTGTCTGGGCGCTTCTGGCCCAGCGCTCGATCGAACGTTACGATGATATCGCGACATCAAGCGGTGTCGATTTCTACAGTGAATCCGGCTGCCTGATCGCAGCACCCTTGCCGGGCGGCGAGGAAAGCACGCTCGACAATGTGATTGCTGCCCGCAACCGTCTCGGCGTTGATGCGCCCTTCGTCGGCGAAAAGGAACTTGCCGATCGATTTCCCTGGTTCCGGTTTCCGGCCGGATACGGCGGCGTGTTCGAGCCCCGCAATGCCGGTCATATCGATCCGCGGGCATTGGTCAGGGCCCAGGTCATCTTGGCTGAAAAGGCCGGGGTGACGATTCTTCGCGCCGAGGTTTCGGCGGTCGTGCGTGTTGGAAGCAGCGTCAATGTTCGAACCATTGACGGAGCGGTCTTCAGAAGTGGCCGCGCGGTCATCGCCGCCGGTGGATTTTCGATTTCCGGGCAGCTGCTTGCCCGGCCGCTCGATCTGACTGTCAAGGCGCGCACCGTCCTGTTTGCCGAGGTGGCGCAGGCTGACCTGCCACGGTTTGCCGGGATGCCGTCGCTGATCGGTTCTGCGCTCGCCCAGGACGAGAACTACTATCTCTTGCCGCCCATCCGTTACCCCGACGGGAAGTTCTACATCAAGATCGGCGGCGATCCGAGCGACATCAATATCGGCTCCGAGCCGGAGGTTCGCGCCTGGTTTCGCGGGGAAGCCAACCAGTCTGCCGCGGACCACATGGCGGGTCTCTTGTCGCGCGCCATGCCGTCGTTCACCCCCGCCTCGCTCCGCTGGAGCCCGTGCGTTACAACCTTCACCCGTCACGGCTATCCCTATATCGGCTTTGCGGATACGGACCGCGTCGCCGTTTTGACCGGCTGCAACGGTGCGGCAGCCAAGAGTTCGGACGAGATTGGCCGGCTTGGCGCGTCGTTGCTTCTGAACGGCGTGCTGGACGCGCCCGAATACGATACGGATTTTGCCGTCTGCTTCCGGTAGACGCAGTTGCATCACGACATTGTTGCTTTTGCACTGGCAATTGCCGGGCGCCTCGGTTATGCAGCGCCTGCCAGTTGGCCGGGCAGCCGCGCTCCGCTAGGACCGAAAGGTTGCGGGGGGAGGAAAGTCCGGGCTCCACGGAAAAGCGGTGCCGGATAACGTCCGGCGGGGGCGACCCCAGGGAAAGTGCCACAGAGAGAATACCGCCTGCATCTCGCAGGTAAGGGTGAAAGGGTGGGGTAAGAGCCCACCGCACGCATGGCAACATGGGTGGCAAGGCAAACCCCACCGGGAGCAAAACCGAATAGGGATGACGTGGTTCGCGCAAGCGTTCCGGCCTTTTCCGGGCCAGTCATCCGGGTGGGTTGCACGAGGCAGCGCGCAAGCGTTGTCCCAGATGAATGGCTGCCACGTTCCGGCTTTCGGGCCGGAGCCATACAGAACCCGGCTTACAGGCCAACTGGCAAATTCCCTTATTTTTCAACGCCTCAAATGGCGATTTCAAAATTGTGTATCTGCCTGAATATCTATTTCATTTAGATGTTACTAAAACACAATAGGCGGAATCAACGAGGGGGGATTCGCCGGTGAATCCAAAGTCTTGACTGTGCATTTGTAACCATTTGTTAAACTTAACGGACTATCAATATTTGCTGACGACGCGTGCTGAAATAGAGCAAATCCCATTGACGCCCATATGGTCCCATGCTATCCCAATCATGCACTGCACACGGGCTGATTCAGGTCCACTCACCGCAAGTTTCGGGATTGCTCCGTAAGGGGTTTTCAATCGGGCGTGTCGCCCGGCTGTGGGGTGTTGCGCGTCCTTTTGATGGTGCGTGCCGGCTGTTGGGGCTGGTATGTCCCCTGGGAACGGCTGTATCGTGTCATGAACCGCTTCCTTTCGCATGCGACAAACCGGGTCGACTCCAAGGGGCGGGTTTCCGTTCCCTCGATGTTTCGTTCCGTTTTGACGGCGCTGGATATTCGGGAGCTTTATTGCTTTCAGGATTTCGTCTTTCCGGCTATCAGCGCCGGCGGTCCCGATTTGCTGGATCGTTTCGAAAGGCAAATCAGCGGCGAGGATCCGTTCTCGCCGCAGGCCAATCAGATGTCGCTCCTCGTTCATGGGGGCGGGGTCTTCATGAAGCTCGACCAGGAAGGCCGGTTGATGGTCACGGATTTTATCCGCGATTTCACGGGTATCGACACGGAGGTAACCTTCGTGGGGCGGGCGGATCATTTTCAGTTGTGGGCGCCGCACGTGTTTGCGGAAACGCAGGCAGCGGCACGGGAAGAACGCAGGTTGCGAGGTCTGCATTCGGGCTAGAGTGGAGAGACGGAATGATGACGGATCAAGGCACAGGTCTTACTGATGCCGAAGGCGGACCGGTCCGTCACATTCCGGTTCTTCTCCCCGAGGTTCTCGCCAGTCTGGATATTGCTCCAGGTAAAATCATCCTTGATGGTACGTTTGGTGCGGGCGGTTATACCTCGGCGATCCTCGCTGCCGGAGCCGATGTGATCGCGCTCGATCGCGATCCTGCAGCGATCCTGGGCGGTCAGTCGCTGGTGGCGGCGAGTGCCGGTCATCTCACTCTGGTGCATGCCCAATTTTCCGATCTCGCGCAGCATGCCCCGGCCGGTGGCCTGGACGGTGTCGTACTCGACATCGGAGTTTCCTCGATGCAGATCGACGAGGCGGATCGCGGCTTCTCCTTTCAGCGCAAGGGTCCGCTCGATATGCGCATGTCGTCGGATGGCGTGTCGGCCGCCGATGTCGTCAATAGGGCCAAAGTCTCGGACCTCACGCGCATCTTCGGTTTTCTCGGTGAAGAGCCGCAATCCGGCCGGATCGCCCGCGCCATCGAAAAGCGCCGCCTTGAAGAGCCGTTCGTCACGACCCGTGATCTCGCCGGTCTGATCGAGGTCGTCACGCCGCGCAAGGCCAAGGACAAGATCCATCCCGCCACCCGCGTCTTCCAGGCGCTGCGCATTTTCGTCAATGACGAGCTTGGCGAATTGGCCCGGGCGCTGTTTGCGGCCGAGCGGACCCTGAAGCCCGGCGGGCGGCTGACGGTGGTCACCTTCCATTCGCTTGAAGACCGGATCGTCAAGAAATTCTTCCAGGATCGCGCCGGCAAGGCGTCAGGCTCCAGGCATTTGCCGATTGCGCATGAGCGTGCCGCAACTTTCGCACCAGTTGGAAAATCTATGGTGGCGGCCAGTGAAGAAGAAGCGTCCCGCAATCCACGTGCCCGCTCTGCCAAGATGCGGGTCGGTATGCGGACCGAGGCTCCGCCTGAGGCAGATGACCTGTCCATTTTCGATTTGCCGAACCTTGCAAGCCTTGGAAAGATGGGGGGCTGAGACATGTTGCGTAGTCTTGACATCGTCCTGATCGTCGTCATGACGGCCGCCGCCACGGTCACCTACACGATCAAGCACCAGGCTGAAAACAAGCTTGAAGAGGTTCGCAAGCTGGAGGCCGGGATCAAGCTTGAGGAAGACACGATCGATCTCCTGCGCGCCGACTGGGCGCTGCTCACCCAGCCAAACAGACTGGAAAAGCTCGTCGGCGTCTATCAGAAGGACCTGCAGCTGGCGCCAACCGACCCGACCCAGCTTGCCCGTCCGGAGGAATTGCCGATGCTGAGGGCCGACCTGCCGCCGCCGGCGGATGTTCTGGAGGCGATGGGGCTTGCCAAGGGTAACGGCAACGGCAAGGCAAAGAAGCCGGTGGCTGACACGGATGATATCGCAACGGGTTCGGTGGCGCGCTGATGTCTTTTCTCTCCCGCATCATGGTCGTCAAGAGCAAGGCCCACTTCTCAGCCGGCGGTAACAATCACCCCGGCGATCTCGGTAGGCCATTTGAAGGCACGCGCAAGCGCAGCAGCAACCAGGCGAAAAGCCGCGTGGCGATCGTCATCGCCAGTTTCACCGCTGTCTACTGCATCATTGGTGGCCGTCTGGTTCAATATGGTCTGGCTCAGCCCGAAACTGTCTCCAGCATCGGTCGCGCCGACAATCTGATGGCATCGCGCCCGGATATTCTCGACCGCAACGGTGAAATTCTTGCGACCGATATCCGCACCGTCTCGCTCTATGCGGAACCGCACAAGATTGTCGATGCGGATGAGGCGGTCGAGCAGCTTTCGACGGTTCTGCCCAATCTCAACGTTACCGACATCTATAACAAGCTGAAGTCGCCATCGCGCTTCCAGTGGCTGCGCCGTCAGTTGACCCCGAAGCAGCAGAGCGAAATCCTGGCGCTTGGTATTCCGGGCATCGGCTTCAGGCCGGAAAAGCGCCGTTTCTATCCGGGCGGCGCTACCGTCTCGCACGTCGTCGGTCACGTCAATGTCGATAACCGCGGCATCGCCGGCATGGAGCGCTGGATCGACAATCAGGGGCTTGCCGATCTGGCTGCCATCGGCATGACCAGTGATGCGAAGCTTGAGCCCGTCAAGCTGTCGATCGACCTGCGCGTCCAGAACATCCTGCGCGATGTCGTCGTCGAGGCCATGACGAAATTTCGTTCGCTTGCCGCCGGCGGCGTGGTGATGGACGTGAAGACCGGCGAAATTCTCGCTATGGTGTCCTATCCGGATTATGACCCGAACAAGCCGGCCGATGGCGCCAAGGAAGGCTGGATGAACCGCATGTCGAACGGTACGTTCGAGATGGGTTCGACGTTCAAGTCGTTCACGACGGCGATGGCGCTTGATTCAGGCAAGGTGAAGCTCACCGACAGTTTTGATGCCACCAATCCGATCCGCATTGGCGGGTTCACCATCAAGGATTTCCACGGCAAGCGCCGCGTGCTCAGCGTTCCGGAAATCTTCCAGTATTCGTCCAATATCGGAACGGCCAAGATGGCCGACCTTGTCGGCATCGAGGCTCACAAGGAATTCCTGACCCGCATCGGGTTGCTGACCAAAATGCAGACGGAACTGCCGGAAGTGAAAATGCCGAGCCAGCCGCGTGAATGGAAAAAGATCAACTCGATCACCATCTCTTTCGGCCACGGGGTCTCTACCACGCCGCTGCAGACGGCAGTGGCCGGCGCAGCCCTTATGAACGGCGGCAATCTGATCGAGCCGACCTTCTTGCCGCGCACTGAGGAGCAGGCCGAGGCGGCCTCGACCAAGGTCATCAAGAAATCGACCAGCGACGACATGCGCTTCCTGTTCCGCTGGAATGCTGTCAACGGTTCAGGCAAAAATGCGCGCGTGCCGGGTTTCAATGTCGGCGGCAAGACCGGTACGGCCGACAAGGTTGTCAATGGCCGCTATTCCAACGATGCCAACTTCAACGCCTTCCTGGCCGGCTTTCCGATTGATGCTCCGCGCTATGTGGTCTTGACCTTTATCGACGAGCCGAAAACCGACAAGGGCAATGGCGCGGCACTGGCAGGCAATACGGCAGCACCGATGGTGCACGACATCATCAGCCGCTCGGCGCCGCTTCTCGGGGTCGAGCCGAAATTCGGTGAAGACGGTTCTGCCTTGCTTGTGTCTTATTGACCATGGAATGACAATCTGGAGGATTCGCCGCCCGGCGCGTCGGTATAACTGAAAAGTGCATCCATGAAGATCAAAGACCTGATCGGGAAGGATTTCCCGGAAATTGCTTCACAGCTGGGTTCAGGGGCCGGCGACATCGACATCGCCGCCATCACCGCCGATAGCAGGCAGGTTGCCCCGGGCTCGCTATTCATGGCGCTGTCGGGAAGCAAGGCCGATGGCCGCGCCTTTATCGACGATGCAATCGCCCGCGGGGCTGCAGCCATCGTCACCGGCTCGACGTTTGACGGTAGCGCACCGGTTCCCGTCCTGTCGGCATCGACGCCGCGCCGCGTTCTCGCCATAGCAGCTGCCAATTTCTACGGACGCCAGCCGGATACGATGGTGGCCGTCACCGGCACGGCCGGCAAGACGTCGGTTGCGTCCTTTGCCCGGCAGATCTGGGCGCATGCCGGTTTTGCCGCCGCGATGATCGGCACGACCGGCGTGATTGCGCCTGGCCGCAACGATTACGGTTCGCTGACGACACCGGATCCGGTGGCCTTGCACAAGCTTCTTGCCGAACTCGCCGAGGCCGGCGTCACCCATGCGGCGATGGAAGCCTCCAGCCATGGGCTGGATCAGTACCGGCTCGATGGCGTTCGCCTTGCCGCCGCCGGCTTTACCAATCTTGGCCGCGACCATATGGATTACCACCCGACCGTCGAGGACTACATGGCTGCCAAGATGCGGCTGTTCGACGGCGTGCTGCCCAAGGGCGCGCCTGCGGTGATCTTCTCCGATGACCCCTGGTCGGCGCAGGCGATTGCCGCCGCCAAGGCCGGCGGCCATGAGGTCCTGACCGTTGGACGCAAGGGCGACTACCTGTCGCTCAAGCGCGTCGAGCATTTCCGCCATAAACAGATTGCCGAGATTCATGTCGGCGACGAGATTTTCGAAGTGCATGTGCCGCTCGCCGGCGACTTCCAGATTTCGAACGCGCTGGTCGCGGCCGGCTTGGCGATGTCGACCGGGGTCAGTGCGAGGGCGACGATGGCAGCGCTTGAAAAGCTGCAGGGTGCGTCTGGCCGTCTCGAACTGGTCGGCCATACGAAGGAAGGCGCGCTCGCCTATGTCGACTACGCTCACAAGCCGGATGCGCTGGAAAACGTGCTGACCTCGGTTCGTCCGTTTACCACTGGCCGCGTCATCGTGGTCTTCGGCTGCGGCGGTGACCGCGACAAGGGCAAGCGCCCGATCATGGGCGAGATCGCTACGCGGCTGGCCGATGTGGTGATCGTCACCGACGACAATCCGCGCTCGGAAGTGCCTGCCGTCATTCGCAGCGAAATCATGGCTGCCGCGGCGGGCGCAACCGAAATCGGTGACCGTGCCGAGGCGATCAAGGCCGCCGTCGATATGCTGACATCGGGCGACACGCTGATTGTTGCCGGCAAGGGCCATGAGGAAGGGCAGACCGTCGGTTCCGTCACTTTGCCGTTCTCCGATCACGCCGAACTGCGCAAGGCATTGGGAGGTCATTGATTTGAGCTTTCTGTGGACCACAAGCGACCTGATGGCGGCCATGCACGGCCGCCCGATGGGCAATCTGCCCGAGGGCATCACCGGCATTTCCATCGACAGCCGTTCCCTTGGCAAGGGCGAGGCCTTCTTCGCCATCAAGGGCGACCGTGTCGATGGCCACGACTATGCCGGCATCGCGATAGCCAATGGTGCAGCGCTTCTGGTCGTCAGCGAAGCCAAGCTGCCCGCGCTCGGGCGGCTGAATGCGCCGATGATCGTCGTCGATGACGTTCTGGATGCGATGGTGCGGCTTGGTTGTGCTGCACGCGACCGCAGCGCTGCCAGGATCATCGCCGTCACCGGGTCGGTCGGCAAGACGACGACCAAGGAGATGCTGCGTCACATGCTTGAGTCATCCGGCCGGGTTCATGCGTCCGTTGCGTCGTTCAACAATCACTGGGGCGTGCCGCTGACCCTGTCGCGCATGCCGGAAAATACCGATTTCGGCATTTTCGAAATCGGTATGAACCATGCCGACGAAATCCGGCCGCTGGTCAAGATGGTGCGCCCACATGTGGCGATCATCACCACGATCGCTGCCGCTCATCTCGGTAACTTCAAGGATCTGGCGGAAATCGCGAGGGCCAAGGCCGAGATCATGGAAGGTCTCGTCGACGATGGCCACGTGATCCTCAACCGCGACAACGCCCAGTTCGCGATGTTGGAGAAAGCCGCCAATGCGCTTGGCGTATCCCATGTTCATAGCTTTGGCAGCAACGCCAAGGCCGATTTCCGCATGGTCGAATATGCAGGCGGTTCCGAAGGCGGCGTGCTGTGGGCGGCGCTCGACGGCAAGACGCTGGAAATCCAGATCGGCGCACCCGGGCGCCACATCGCTGAAAATGCGCTGGCTGCACTCGGCGCCGTGAAGCTTGCCGGTGCGGACATGAATGCGGCCCTTGTGGCGCTTGCAACGCTGCGGCCCGAAAAGGGGCGCGGCGCACGGCATCGCCTGGGGATCGGGTCAGGAACCTTCGTACTCATCGACGAAAGCTACAATGCCAACCCGGCTTCCATGCGGGCCGCGATCTCGCTTCTGAAGGATACGGACCTGCCGGAGGGCGGGCGCCGGATCGCCATCCTCGGCGACATGCTGGAAATGGGCGAATCCGCCAGCGCCGTCCATGCCGCCCTGGCCGCTCCGCTGGTCGAGGCCGGCATCACCGATATCTGGCTTGCCGGTCCGGAAATGGCGCATCTGCGCGATGCGCTGCCTGACGGCACGCGCGTCGAATATCGCGGGACGGTCGATGCACTGAAGGAATTTGCGCTTGGATCCATCGCTGCCGGGGATGTGGTGATGATCAAATCGTCGAAGGGTACCGGCTGCGGCAGGATCGTTTCGGCTCTTCTTGAGCTCTACCCGGCCCATTTGGGTGCCGATCAGGCTGAATAAAGGCAGGACAAGGCTTTCTTGGCCGCTGTTCCATGCTGACACTTTTGATACGACGCGGTTATCCTTCCATCAGGTGATTCTGATCGATGGAATCTGCAACGAACCTTTGGGGAAAGGTCCCTCATGCTCATCTGGCTTGTCGAACTGGCGGACCATTTTCAATTCTTCAACCTGTTCCGGTACATCACGTTCCGTACCGGCGCCGCCCTGTTCACCTCGGCATTGATCGTTTTCCTGTTCGGACCGCGGATGATCTCGTCGCTGCGCGTGCGGCAGGGCCGCGGCCAGCCGATCCGTGCCGACGGACCGCAGACCCATTTCAAGAAGGCAGGTACGCCGACCATGGGCGGCCTGATGATCCTGGCCGGCATCGTCGGCAGTTCGCTGCTCTGGGCTGACCTCTCCAGCGTCTACGTGGTTTCCACGCTGCTGGTGACGCTCGGCTTCGGCGCCATCGGTTTCTACGATGATTATCTCAAGGTGACGAAACAGTCCGACAAGGGCTTTTCCGGCAAGGCGCGCCTTGGCCTCGAATTCCTGATTGCTGCTATCGCCGTCTTCTTCATGATGCGCTCGGCGCTTTCGGCAGGCGTGGCAGGGTCCACCTTCGGTTCGTCGCTGACCTTTCCGTTCCTCAAGGACTTCACCCTCAATCTCGGCTATTTCTTCATCCTGTTCGGCGGCTTCGTCATTGTCGGTGCCGGCAATGCCGTCAACCTGACGGACGGTCTCGACGGTCTCGCCATTGTGCCGGTGATGATCGCTGCTGCCTCCTTCGGCGTCATCGCCTATCTCGCCGGCAACGCGGTGTTTGCAAACTACCTGCAGATCCATTTCGTGCCGGGCACGGGTGAGCTGGCCGTCATTCTCGGAGCGGTCATCGGAGCAGGGCTTGGTTTCCTGTGGTTCAACGCGCCACCGGCGGCCATCTTCATGGGGGATACCGGTTCGCTGGCGCTTGGCGGTCTGATCGGTACCGTCGCCGTCGCCACCAAGCACGAGATCGTCATGATCATCATCGGTGGCCTGTTCGTCATGGAAACCTTGTCCGTGATCATTCAGGTGTTCTGGTTCAAGCGCACCGGCAAGCGCGTTTTCCTGATGGCGCCGATCCATCACCATTTCGAAAAGCTCGGCTGGACCGAAAGCCAGGTGGTTATCCGTTTCTGGATCATCGCCGTCATCCTGGCCATGGTTGGTCTCTCGACCCTGAAGCTGCGGTAAGAGACGATGATCCCGGTCACCACATTCAGCGGCAAGAAGGTCGCCCTTTTCGGGCTCGGCGGATCGGGGCTTGCGACTGCGCAGGCGCTGGTTGCCGGTGGCGCGTTGGTCACGGCCTGGGACGACAATCCCGACAGCGTTGCCAAGGCGGCTGCCGCAGGGATCGCTACCGGCGATCTCCATCAATCGGACTGGACGGATTTCTCCGCCTTCGTCCTTTCGCCTGGGGTTCCGCTGACACATCCGAAGCCGCATTGGACCGTTGATCTCGCCCATGCCGCCGGTGTCGAGATCATCGGCGATGTCGAGCTGTTCGTGCGCGAGCGTCGCGTTCACGCCCCGGATTGCCCGTTTATCGCCATCACCGGCACCAACGGCAAATCGACCACCACGGCGCTGATCGCCCATATCCTGAAATCCAGCGGCCGCGACACGCAACTCGGTGGCAATATCGGCACAGCGGTGATGACGCTCGATCCGCCGGCGGCCGGCCGGTTCTACGTCGTCGAATGCTCGTCCTACCAGATCGATCTGGCTCCGACGATCAATCCGTCCGCCGGCATCCTGCTCAACCTGACGCCCGATCATCTCGACCGGCACGGCAGCATGGAACACTACGCCGAGATCAAGGAGCGATTGATCGCAGGCAGCGACACCGCAATCGTCGGCGTCGATGACGTCTACACAGAAGCGATTGCCGACCGGGCAACGCTTTCCGGGCGCCGCGTCATCCGTATCGCCCGCCATCGCCCGCTCGGAGAAGGACTTTATGCCGAGGGGACGCGCGTCATGCGCGCCGAAGGCGGTTTGTCGGCCGTTGTTGCCGATCTCGACGGTATTGCGACCTTGCGCGGCAACCACAACGCCCAGAATGCGGCGGCAGCGATTGCGGCCTGTCTGTCTGTCGGCGTCTGCGAGCGCGAAATCCTTGCCGGACTGGCCTCCTTTCCGGGCTTGAAGCACCGGATGCAGCCGGTCGGCCGCAAGGGCGACGTCGTCTTCGTCAACGACAGCAAGGCAACCAATGCCGATGCGGCGGCGCCGGCGCTGTCGAGCTACGAGCGGATCTACTGGATCGCCGGCGGTCTGCCCAAGGAGGGCGGGATCACCACGCTGTCGCCGTTCTTTCAAAAGATCGCCAAGGCCTATCTGATCGGCGAGGCCGCACCGGCCTTTGCGGCGACCCTTGGGGAAACGGTTCCTTTCGAGATTTCCGGAACGCTGGAGCGCGCCGTTGCCCATGCCGCCGCCGATGCGGAAAAGGATAACTCCGGTTTCTCCGCCGTGATGTTGTCTCCGGCTTGCGCAAGCTTCGACCAGTACAAGAACTTTGAGGTGAGGGGCGATGCCTTCGTCAGCCATGTCGCGGCGATCGACGGCATGACGATGCTGATATGAGGGCCGGTGGCCCTGACTTTGAGAGATTGGCGCCGGACGCGCCGTTGAAGGGGACGAAGAAATGGTAAGCCGTGCCGAACGTGGCCCTGTGGCCGACTGGTTCTGGACGATCGACAGGTTCTTCCTGGCGACCTTCATTCTGTTGATGGGCATCGGTTTCATGTTGTCCTTCGCGGCAAGCCCGGCGGTTGCCGAGCGGCTCAATCTTGACAGCTTCCATTTCGTCAAGCGCCACGCGGCCTTCCTGCTGCCGTCGCTCGCGGTGATGATCGGCATTTCCTTTCTGACGCCGCGGCAGGTGCGCCGCACCGCGATGATCCTGCTTCTGGTGTCGCTCGCCATGATGGTTCTGGCGCTGTTCTTCGGCGCAGAGGTCAAGGGATCGCGCCGCTGGATTTCGCTGGCCGGATTGTCGGTACAGCCGTCGGAATTCATGAAGCCGGCCTTCGTCRTCGTCTGCGCCTGGCTGTTTTCCGAGCATGCGCGCCAGCCTGAAATTCCTGGAAACCTGTTCGCCATCCTTTTGTTCGGTATCGTTGCAGCGCTGCTGGTCGCCCAGCCTGACCTCGGGCAGACGATCTTGACCACTGCCGTCTGGGGCGGCATGTTCTTCATGGCCGGTATGCCATGGCTCTGGATTGTCGTGCTCGGCGGCTCCGCTGTTGGCGGTCTGGTGGTTGCCTACACCGTGCTGCCGCACGTGGCTGGCCGTATCGACCGGTTCATGACCGGCGAAGGCGATACATTCCAGGTGGACACCGCCCTGCAGGCGATCATCCGCGGTGACTGGTTCGGCCAGGGACCCGGCGAGGGCGTCGTCAAGCGGATCATCCCGGACAGCCACACCGACTTCATCTTTTCGGTCGCTGCGGAAGAATTCGGCATCGTCTTCTGCATGGCAATCGTGCTGATCTTTGCGTTTCTCGTCATGCGGGGCCTCAGCCACGCTTTTCGCGAGCGCAATGATTTCACCCGTTTTGCCGTTGCAGGCCTCGTGCTGCAGATCGGCATCCAGTCGATGATCAATATCGGCGTCAATCTGCAGTTGCTGCCGGCCAAGGGCATGACCCTGCCGTTGATCTCCTACGGCGGTTCGTCCATGGTGGCGATCTGCGTAACGGCGGGATTTATCCTGGCGTTGACCCGCCATCGTCCGGAAAAGCGCGCTGTCGAGCGCAGCCTGTTTCGCTCCGGCATGGGCGTTCCGGCCGAATAGGCCGGTGGAATAAGGACTGAACATGACCAAAGGCATTATCATGCTCGCCGCCGGTGGCACCGGCGGCCATCTGTTTCCGGCGGAAGCGCTGGCGCATGAATTGAAGGCGCTCGGCTATTCCATCCATCTGGTAACCGACAGCCGCGCCGAGCGTTTCGCCGGAAAATTTCCGGCCGATGAGATCCATGTCGTGCCGTCTGCGACGATCGGTTCGAAGAACCCCTTGAAGGTCGCATCGTCCCTGTGGACGCTGTGGTCTGGTATCCGAATTGCCCGCCGGCTGATGGCGAAGGTGCGGCCGAAGGCCGTCGTCGGCTTCGGCGGCTATCCGACAATCCCGCCCTTGCTGGCTGCCACCGGCATGGGCATCCCATCGATGATCCATGAACAGAACGCCGTCATGGGCCGGGCCAACAAGGCGCTGGCCAAGCGCGTCCGCGCAATCGCCGGCGGGTTTCTGCCCGAAACCGATGGCCCCTATGCGGCAAAGACGGTGACCACGGGCAATCCGGTTCGGCCAGCCGTGCTGGAGGCCGCCAAGGTTTCCTACCAGCCCTCCGGCGAGGGGGAAGAGTTCCGTCTTGTCGTCTTCGGCGGTAGCCAGGGTGCTCAGTATTTCTCCAAAACCGTGCCGACCGCGATCAGCCTGCTCGATGATGATTTGAGACGGCGTCTGAAGGTGACGCAGCAGGCACGCGCCGAAGATATGGCGATGGTCGAGGGGTGTGTCGCCAAGCTCGAGATGAATGCGGACATCGCTCCCTTCTTCACTGACATGGCCGACCGTATCGCCAAGGCCCACCTGGTGATCTGCCGCTCTGGTGCCTCGACGGTCTCCGAGATTGCAGTGATTGGCCGGCCGGCGATCCTGGTGCCGTATCCCTATGCGCTCGATCATGATCAGGCGGCGAATGCGGCAGCGCTTGCGGCAACCGGCGGCGCCAAGGTGATCGTTCAGGCCGAGCTTTCCACCGAGAAGCTGAGCAAGATCCTGACCGAAGCGATGAACAATCCCGCCAAGCTGGCGAACATGGCGGCCAGCGCCAGACAGGCCGGTAAACCCGATGCGGCACGCTTGCTTGCCGCCATGGTTGAAGCTATTGCCAACGGTTCTACGATTGCACAGTTCAAGGAAACACGCTCATGAAGATGCCGCAGACAATCGGCCGGGTTCATTTTATCGGTATCGGTGGTATCGGCATGAGCGGTATCGCCGAGGTTTTGCATAATCTCGGCCACAAGGTTCAGGGCTCCGATCAGTCCGACAGCGCCAATGTCCAGCGTCTGCGTGACAAAGGCATCGAGGTCTTCGTCGGCCACAAGGCCGAGAATATCGGCGAGGCCGAAGTCGTTGTCGTTTCGACCGCCATCAAGAAAAGCAATCCGGAACTGATCGCCGCGCGCGAAAAGCTATTGCCGGTGGTCCGCCGGGCTGAAATGCTTGCCGAACTCATGCGCTTCCGCAATGCGATCGCCATCGGCGGTACGCACGGCAAGACGACGACGACCTCGATGGTTGCGACGCTGCTCGAAGCCGGTGGTCTCGACCCGACCGTCATCAATGGCGGTATTATCAATGCCTATGGCACCAACGCCCGCATGGGCGAGGGCGAGTGGATGGTGGTGGAGGCCGACGAATCCGACGGCACCTTCCTGAAGCTGCCTGCCGACGTTGCCGTCGTCACCAATATCGATCCGGAGCATCTCGATCACTACGGCAATTTCGATGCCGTGCGCGCCGCCTTCCGGCAGTTCGTCGAGAATGTGCCGTTCTACGGCTTCGGCGTCATGTGCCTCGATCATCCCGAAGTGCAGACCATGGTTTCGAAGATCGAGGACCGCAAGGTCATCACCTATGGTGAAAATCCGCAGGCCGATGTGCGCTATTCCAATATCCGCATGGACGGCGCCACCTCGGTGTTCGACGTCGAAATCCGCCGCCGCCGTACCGGCAAGGTGATTCAGATGCAGGACCTGCGACTGCCGATGCCGGGCCGCCACAACGTCGCGAACGCCACCGCTGCCATTGCGGTCGCCCAGCGCCTTGGTATTTCACCGGAAGACATTGCCAAGGGGCTTGCGTCGTTCGCCGGCGTCAAGCGCCGCTTCACCTTCACGGGCGAATGGAATGGTGTCCGCGTCTACGACGACTACGGCCATCACCCCGTCGAGATCAAGGCTGTGCTGAAGGCCGCGCGCGAAGCCTGCCAGGGCCGTGTCATCGCCGTCCACCAGCCGCACCGGTTCTCGCGTCTTCATAGCCTGTTCGAGGATTTTGCCGCCTGCTTCAACGATGCCGACACGATCCTTTTGGCGCCGGTCTATTCGGCCGGCGAGGAACCGATCGAGGGCATCAATTCGCAGGAACTCATCTCCCGCATCAAGGCCGGCGGTCACCGCGACGCGCGCTTCATCGAAGGCCCGGAAGCGATCGCGCCGATCGTCTCCGCCATTGCGCAACCGGGTGACTTTGTGGTTCTCTTGGGGGCTGGCAGCATCACCTACTGGGCTGCCGCACTCCCGAAGGAACTCGCAGGCATTTCAGGAAATTCCGCATGAAACAGGTACATGGAGAAAAGCTACTGGCCTCTCTGGGGAACAGCGTCAAGGAACTGCGCGGCCGTCTGACGCCGGATGCGCCGATGGATCGTGTTACATGGTTTCGCGCCGGCGGCCTTGCCGAGCTGATGTTCCAGCCGCATGACGCCGACGATCTCGTCACCTTCCTGAAGCTGTTGCCCGCCGAAGTGCCCGTCATGGTCGCAGGCGTCGGTTCGAACCTTCTGGTCCGCGACGGCGGTATCCCGGGTGTCGTCATCCGGCTTTCGGCCAAGGGCTTTGGCGATGTCGAGCTCGTCTCCGAAACGCGCGTCAAGGCCGGGGCGATCTGCCCGGACAAGAATCTCGCGGCGATGACGCTCGACCACGGTATCGGCGGCTTCGCATTCTACTACGGCATTCCCGGATCAATCGGCGGTGCGCTGCGCATGAACGCCGGCGCCAATGGCGGCGAGACGCGCGAGCGTGTCGTCGAGGTCCATGCGGTCGATCGCAAGGGCAACCGCCACGTGCTCTCCAATGCCGGCATGGGCTATAGCTATCGCCACTCGTCGGCGCCGAAGGACCTGATCTTCACGCATGCCGTGTTCGAAGGCTATCCGGAAGACAAGGCGAAGATCCGTGCCGACATGGATGCGGTGCGCCAGCATCGCGAGACAGTGCAGCCGATCCGCGAAAAGACCGGCGGTTCGACCTTCAAGAACCCGGAAGGTCATTCTGCCTGGAAACTCATCGATGAGGCCGGCTGCCGCGGTTTGATGATCGGCGGCGCTCAGATGTCGCCGATGCACTGCAATTTCATGATCAATACGGGGCAGGCGAGCGGCTACGAACTCGAATATCTCGGCGAAACCGTGCGCCAGCGCGTGTTTGAAACCTCGGGTATTTCGCTCGAATGGGAAATCAAGCGCATCGGCACATTCATGCCGGGCTACGAGGTCAAGGAATTTTTGGGCGAACTGACGGCCTGACGGCGGATGGGCTTCTCTCTACGGATGAGAAGAATCCGGCGAATGGCGGGAGGCGCGCTATCGTCATCTGCATCCCGGCGAATAGGCGCAAGCCGTACGAAGCGCTCGGAACAATAAGGCCGCCGGTTCACGAGAGCCGGCGGCCTTTCATTTGTCATCGCCTGATGTTGCCTCAGACTTCGTCCTTGCCCGAAAGCAGGATGCACGCCAGCGTGATCACGGCAGCAACGCCGAGATAGTAGCCGACATAGGTCATGCCGTAGTTTGCCTGCAGCCACGTCGCGATATAGGGCGCCAGCGAGGCGCCGAAGATGCCGGCGAAGTTGAAGGTGATCGACGAGCCTGTATAGCGCACGTTGGTCGGGAAGGGGGCGGCGAGCGCCGTTCCGATCAGGCCGTAGGTCATGCCCATCAGGCCCATCGCGAAAATCACGAAGACGAAAATGCCGCTTTCGCCGGATGTCATGAGACCCGGCAGGAAGAACGAGAAGAGGCCGATCAGAACGGTCGTTGCGATCAGCACTTCGCGACGACCGAAGCGTTCGGCCAGCTTGCCGGCGACCGGGATGAAGATGCCGAACAGGATGGAGCCGACGATCTGGATTTCCAGCGCGTCGAGGAACGGGATCTTCAGGACCTTGACGTTGTACGACAGGAGATAAGCCGAGCCGATGTAGAACAAGACGAAGGTCGCCAGCGCCACGAAGGTGCCGAGCACCAGGCTACGCTTGTGGTTGCGGAACAGTTCCATCACCGGCACCTCGACGCGTTCCTGGCTGTCGATGGCCCTCTGGAACGCCGGCGTTTCGGTGATCGACAGACGCACCCAGAGGCCGACGGCAATCAAAACGATCGAAGCGATGAAGGGAATACGCCAACCCCAGCTGAGCAGTTGCTCCTGGGACATCAGGTGCAGTAGGAGCCAGAAGGCGCCCGAAGACAGGAACAGACCGACCGGTGCGCCGAGTTGCGGGAACATGCCGTACCAGCTGCGCTTGCCTTCCGGCGCGTTTTCCGTGGCAAGCAGGACGGCGCCGCCCCATTCGCCACCAAGCCCGAACCCTTGGCCGAAGCGGCACAGTGCGAGGAGAAGCGGTGCGATCACGCCAATCTGCTCATAGGACGGAAGCAGGCCGATGATGACGGTCGAGATACCCATGGTCAGCAAAGCGGCCACCAGCGTGGTCTTGCGGCCGACACGGTCGCCGAAATGGCCGAAGACGACGGCGCCGAGCGGGCGGGCGAAAAAGGCGATCGAGAAGGTGGCGAAGGATGCCAGAAGTGCCGTCGTCGGATCGGTGTTCGGGAAGAACAGCGTCGGAAACACCAGCACGGCAGCGGTGGCGTAGACGTAGAAATCAAAGAATTCGATGGTCGTGCCGACCAGGCTTGCCAGAAGAACGCGGGCTGGCGAATTGAGCGTGCCCTTGTTCAACGGCTCTGCCGCCGGCGACAACCTGGAGAGTGTGTCGCTCATTGTCATGTGTCCGTATTGGGAATGTTATTGCCGTCTTGGGAGGCAGCCGCCCGGCTCTAGCGCAGACGAACCGGCAATAAAACCCTTCAAACGCAACTATCGGCAAGATTTCCGGGGTGTCTCGTCGCAAAAATGTCGCGCTCACATCGATTTCGCCGAACTGATCAAGAATGCACCCGCAGCGGTTCTTTCACCCGCCATCCTTGACCAGAATCGAATTGTCGCAAATCTTAGGTTGTGTACTCGGTAACCGGGTGGGCAAACAGGCTGGGATTGCAAGCGTTTCTTTCAGCGGTCTGATGGAGGCGCGCGCATCAGGCACGTGAGGGGCATTTGCTCCGTTTGAAGGGGAAACCATGTTCAAGAAGCTTTCTGCGGAATTTTTAGGAACGTTCTGGCTTGTGTTCGGCGGCTGCGGCAGCGCGGTTCTCGCGGCGGCCTTTCCGGAAGTCGGCATCGGCCTGCTCGGCGTCGCGTTTGCCTTCGGCCTGACCGTGCTGACGATGGCCTATGCCGTCGGCGGCATTTCGGGCGGACACTTCAATCCTGCCGTGTCGGTAGGGCTGACGGTTGCCGGTAAATTTCCGGCCTCGTCGCTTGTCGGCTATATCATTGCCCAGGTGGCGGGTGCGATCGTCGCGGCCGCAGCCTTGTATCTGGTTGCCAGCGGCAAGGCTGATTTCCAGCTCGGCGGCTTTGCTGCAAACGGTTATGGCGAACATTCGCCGGGCGGTTACTCGCTGACCTCGGCGCTGGTCATCGAGGTGCTTTTGACCGGTTTCTTCATCTTCATCATTCTGGGTGCCACCAGCGGCCGCGTACCCRCCGGCTTTGCCCCGATTGCCATCGGTCTGGCCCTGACGCTGATCCATTTGATCTCCATTCCGGTCACCAACACATCCGTCAACCCGGCCCGTTCGACCGGTCAGGCGCTGTTCGTCGGCGGCTGGGCGTTGCAGCAGCTGTGGCTGTTCTGGCTCGCCCCGCTTGTCGGCGCTGTCATTGGCGGCATCATCTGGAAGGTTGTCGGCGAAGACGGCTGAAACGCTGCCATTTGCTATAACTCGCGTATGAAGGGTCCCGCGCAAACCGCTGCGGGGCCCTTCATTTTTTCGGCGCTCTTGCCGGCCTTTTCTCTTGCATCGCCATTAACGCTCTGATTCTAAGCGATGAATCGAAGCGCCGATGCGAGTCGGCGCGAAATAATTTACCCACCTCCTGGATAGGGTTAACCAAAGTAAACGGTTCATTAACCATAATGCCGCTCTAGTGGGGCTGTGCCTGAAGGACGCGACTCGCGTTGTAAACAAGCTAGGCGCAAGCGGCGATTTGTAAGGCTGGCGTAATGTCGGGGGTTTTTATGAGTGGTAAGCATGTAGCTGTCCTGATGGGCGGATTTTCTTCGGAGCGGCCTGTCAGCCTGTCGTCCGGGACTGCGTGCGCCGATGCGCTGGAGGCCGAGGGCTACCGCGTCACCCGAATCGACGTCGATCGCAATGTCGCCTCCGTTCTTGCTGATCTGCGTCCAGATGTTGCGTTCAACGCCCTGCATGGTCCCTTCGGCGAGGACGGTACGATCCAGGGCATCCTCGAATATCTTCAGATTCCCTATACGCATTCCGGTGTTCTTGCCTCGGCACTGGCCATGGACAAGGCGCAGGCCAAACTTGTTGCCAGCGCTGCCGGTGTTCCAGTTGCCGAGGCGCGCGTCATGGATCGCCATGATTTCGGCTCCGTTCATCCAATGAAGCCGCCCTATGTGGTCAAGCCGGTGCGTGAAGGCTCCAGCTTCGGCGTGGTGATGGTCAAGGAAGACCAGTCGCATCCGCCGCAGATCGTCACCTCCAGTGAGTGGCGCTATGGCGACCGGGTGATGGTGGAGCGCTATGTGTATGGCCGCGAGTTCACTTGCGGCGTCATGGGCGATACGGCCCTCGGTGTCACCGAAGTGATACCGCAGGGGCACGCCTTCTACGATTACGATTCAAAGTATGTGAAAGGCGGTTCAAAACACGTCATCCCGGCGGATATTTTACCGAATATTTACCAAAAAATACAAACACTATCAGTCATGGCGCATCAGGCGATTGGATGCCGCGGCGTAAGCCGCTCCGACTTCCGCTTTGACGACCGTTTCTCTGCAGAAGGGGAGCTTATCTGGCTGGAGGTCAATACTCAGCCCGGAATGACTCCAACCTCTCTGGTCCCTGAAATGGCTGTTCATGCAGGCCATACGTTTGGTGAATTCCTCAAGTGGATCGTGGAGGACGCGTCGTGTTTGCGTTGAAGGGCAGGAAGGCAGGAAGAGGACGGGCTCCGCTGGAGGCGGCTGATCTTGATGGTCAGCGCGTTTTGCCGCGGCCGCTGCGTCGCGTCGTGCGTTTCCTCGTCAGCCTTGGGACGGGCCGTATCCACTTTGCGCCCTATACCGGCACTGTGTCCGCCTTGGCGTTTTTCGCCGCGACCGGTTTCTACGGCATGTCGCTCGGCGGCCATAGCCAGGATTTCGCCCAGACGACCACGACGGCCGCCGGTTTCGCGATCGAGGACGTCAAGGTGTCCGGCAACGACCAGACCTCGGAAATCGACATCCTGCAGCAGCTGGGTCTTGATGGTGCGACCTCGCTGGTTGCCCTCGACATCGGCGTGGCGCGCAAGCTGATCAGCGAAATGCCCTGGGTCGAGGACGTTGCCGTGCGCAAGGTCTATCCGGGCACGATCGAGGTGAACCTCAAGGAGCGCAAGGCGTTCGGCATCTGGCAGCACGGCTCCGATCTTTCGTTGATCGAGGCGAGCGGCAGTGTGATTGCACCGCTGCGCGACAACAAGTTTTCCGAACTGCCGCTGTTCGTTGGCCGCGATGCCGAAACCACGGCCGCTGCGTTCTACGCACGATTCGAGCAATGGCCGGAAATCAGCAAGCGCGTCAAAGCCTATGTCCGGGTTGCCGGCCGCCGCTGGGATCTGATCCTGGACAACGGCATCAATATCAAGCTGCCCGAGCACGATCTGGAGCGCGCCATGCAGGTGCTCTCGACGATGGAAGAGGGGCAGCAATTGCTCGAGCGGGACATCGCTGCGGTCGATCTGAGACTGGAGGACCGCACCACGATCCAGTTGACCCCGGAAGCCGCCGCCCGCCGCCAGACCGTTTTGGAAGCCCGCACGAAGATGTTGAAGAAGCAGGAAAAGGAAAGCCGTATATGAGCATCTTCGGCTCCTCGAATTTTGGGCTGCCGCGTCTGAAGCCGCTTTCTTCCAAGCGGTCGCATGTCGTTTCCGTGCTCGATATCGGCTCGACCAAGGTGGTCTGCATGATCGGCCGGCTGACGCCGCGTGCCGAAAGCCAGATCCTGCCGGGCCGCACCCACTCGATCGAGATCATCGGTATCGGTCATCACAAGTCGCGCGGCATGAAGAACGGCGTGATCGCCGATCTTGACGCCGCCGAAAGCGTTGTGCGTCTCGCGGTCGATGCGGCCGAGCGTATGGCCGGGCTGACCATCGACAGCCTGATCGTCAATATTTCCGCTGGCCGCCTGCAGAGCGACATCTACACGGCCTCCATCGATCTCGGCGGCCAGGAAGTCGATGCCGCCGACCTGAAGAAGGTTCTGGCTGCGGCCGGCCAGCAGTCGCTGCGCCAGGATCGCGTCATCCTGCATTCGCTGCCGACCGGCTTCTCGCTCGACGGCGAGCGCGGTATCCGCGACCCGCTGGCAATGTTCGGCGATGCGCTTGGCGTCGACATGCACGTGCTGACGGCGGAACGTGCCGCCCTGAAGAACCTCGAACTCTGCATCAACCGCGCCCACCTGTCGGTCGAAGGCATTGTCGCGACACCCTATGCAAGCGGACTTGCAGCACTCGTCGATGACGAAGTCGAACTCGGTTGCGCTGCCATCGACATGGGCGGCGGCACCACGACGATCTCGGTCTTTGCCGAAGGCAAGCTGGTTCATGCCGATGCGATCAGCCTCGGCGGTCACCACGTCACGACGGACCTTGCTCGCGGCCTGTCCACCCGCATCGAGGATGCGGAGCGTCTCAAGGTGGTTCACGGTTCCGCGCTGCCCAACAGCGCCGACGAGCGCGACATCGTGTCTGTTCCGCCGATCGGCGAGGACGACCGCGATCAGCCGACGCATGTGCCGCGCGCGCTTGTTTCGCGCATCGTGCGGGCCCGCATCGAGGAGACACTGGAACTCATTCGCGACCGCATCCAGCGTTCCGGCTTCTCGCCGATCGTCGGCAAGCGCGTCGTCTTGACGGGCGGCGCTGCGCAACTGACCGGCCTGCCGGAATCGGCACGCCGGATTCTCGCCCGCAACGTCCGCATCGGCCGGCCGCTCGGGGTCTCCGGACTGCCGGCAGCAGCCAAGGGCCCGGCCTTTTCGACGGCCGTCGGTCTGATGATCTATCCGCAGGTCGCGGACATGGAAACACATGCGGCGCAGGGCGGTCTGCTTTCGTCGCTTGCAGGAAACAACAGCCGTATCGCCCGCATGGGTCAATGGCTGAAGGAAAGCTTTTGATCCCCTCGGCCTGACGCTGACGGGATGCAATACGGGATTTAGTGATTTGGCCGGCTCGGCAAGGCGGCCAGAAACCAGGAAGGAACGGGTACAATGACGATCAACTTGCAAAAGCCGGATATCACCGAGCTGAAGCCCCGCATCACCGTCTTCGGTGTCGGCGGCGGCGGCGGCAATGCTGTCAACAACATGATCACCGCAGGCCTCGAAGGCGTCGATTTCGTCGTCGCCAATACCGATGCCCAGGCGCTGACCATGACCAAGGCCGAACGCATCATCCAGATGGGTGTTGCAGTGACCGAGGGTCTGGGCGCCGGTTCGCAGCCGGAAGTCGGCCGCGCGGCTGCCGAAGAATGCATCGATGAGATCATCGATCATCTGAATGGCACGCATATGTGCTTTGTCACTGCCGGCATGGGCGGTGGTACCGGTACCGGTGCTGCTCCGGTCGTTGCCCAGGCTGCCCGCAACAAAGGCATCCTGACGGTTGGCGTCGTCACCAAGCCGTTCCACTTCGAAGGCCAGCGCCGTATGCGTCTCGCCGACATGGGCATCCAGGAACTGCAGAAGTCCGTCGATACCCTGATCGTCATTCCGAACCAGAACCTGTTCCGGATCGCCAATGACAAGACCACGTTTGCCGACGCCTTTGCGATGGCCGACCAGGTTCTCTACTCCGGCGTTGCCTGCATCACCGACCTGATGGTCAAGGAAGGCCTGATCAACCTCGACTTCGCGGACGTTCGCTCCGTGATGCGCGAGATGGGCCGCGCCATGATGGGCACCGGCGAAGCGTCGGGCGAGGGCCGCGCAATGGCCGCTGCCGAAGCCGCGATTGCCAACCCGCTGCTCGACGAAACCTCGATGAAGGGCGCGCAGGGCCTGTTGATCTCGATCACCGGCGGCCGTGACCTAACGCTGTTCGAAGTCGATGAAGCTGCGACCCGCATCCGCGAAGAAGTGGATCCGGACGCCAACATCATCCTCGGCGCGACATTCGACGAAGAACTCGAAGGCCTCATCCGCGTTTCGGTCGTGGCAACGGGTATCGATCGGACGGCCGCGGAGGTGGCCGGCCGTTCCGCTGACTTTCGTCCGGTAGCAGCCAAGCCGATCATTCGCCCGTCCATTGCGATCCCTGCGGCACCTGTCCAGCAGACGGTTGCCGTTCAGCAGCAGCCGGCTCCTGTTGCCCAGCAGCCTATCGTCCAGCAGCAGCCGGCCGCACAGCCGGTCCAGCAGACCAGCGATTCGATTGCAGCGGCCATCCGCGAAGCCGAACTGGAGCGCGAACTGTTCCTGTCCATGCCGCGTGGCGAGGTTGCTGCCCCGGTCCAGCAGGCCCAGGACGATTTCCGCCCGCAAAGCAAGCTGTTCGCCGGTACCGCTCCTGTCCAGCAGCCTGTCGTCCAGGCCGCCGCTCCGGTTCAGCGTCCGGTCGAAACGACTGTTTACCAGCAGCCGGTAGCCCAGGCTCCGGTTCGCCAGGAGCCGGTTGCTCCGGTGATCCGCCAGCAGGCCGAGCAGGTTCGTATGCCGCGGGTCGAAGACTTTCCGCCGATGGTGAAGGCTGAGGCCGAGCATCGTGCGCAGCCGGTCGCCCATGAAGAGCGCGGTCCGATGGGCCTGCTCAAGCGAATCACCAATTCGCTCGGACGCCGCGAAGAAGAGACCCACGATGTCGCTGCCGACATGACTGCCGGTGCGCCGGCCGCCGCCTCGCAGCAGCGCCGTCCCCTGTCGCCCGAAGCCAGCCTCTATGCGCCGCGCCGGGCTGCTCCCCTCGATGACCGTGCCCGCGCTGCTTCGCAGCCTCGTGCACATGAAGACGATCAGCTCGAAATCCCGGCTTTCCTGCGCCGGCAGTCGAACTGATTTTTCGCCCACCTTCCTCCTTGCCGAAATGCCCGGGCTTGCGCCCGGGCATTTTTTATGAATTCGTGAATTATTCCAACATCTAAGCCAAGTGTGTCAGCCGCGTAACAAAGCGAAAGAAACAGTGATTTGGAATGACGGCCCACTGCAATTATCTTCACAATCGGGACTGATGGGGCGGCATTGCGATTCTAAACGCGCTGGCTTGCATGTTGGACCGGTTGGTGACGTGAAGCGTCACTTGCCGACTGTGTGTCTTGCGGCTTTGGAAAAAGACGCGCGGCTCCGTCCCCTTGAGACATTCGGCGGCAACGCCACGCAGCATTTGAAGGCGAGAAGCATGGGACTGGGAATTGGACTGCTTGGGTTTCAGACAACGATTGCACACTCTGTAACTTTGAGCGGCACGGGCGTGCATTCTGGCGCCGAGGTAGCAATCACCTTTCATCCGGCGGAAGCTGACAGCGGCATCGTTTTCCAGCGTATCGCCGGCGAGCAGACGATCAGCGAATTCAAGGCGGTTTCCTCGCAGGTCGGCAATACCGATCTGTGCACCATCCTCGGGTTTTCGCCGGCAACCTCGATCGCCACGATCGAGCATGTGATGGCAGCGATCTACGCGCTCGGCGTCGACAATCTTCTTATCGAAGTGCACGGCGCCGAAATGCCGATCATGGATGGCAGCTCTGCGCCGTTCATCGAGGCTATCGAGCAGACCGGCATCAAGGCGCTGGCGGTCAAGCGCCGCTACATCCGCATCCTCAAGCCGGTCCGCATCGAATCGGGCGCCTCCTGGTCGGAATTCACGCCTTATGACGGCATGCGTTTTGAAGTGGAGATCGATTTCGATTGCCCGCTGATCGGCCGCCAGGCCTGGAAGGGCGACATCACGCCGGCTGTCTTCAAGACGGAATTGTCGCGCGCCCGGACCTTCGGTTTCATGCGGGATGTCGAGCGCATGTGGGCTGCGGGCCGGGGCCTGGGTTCGTCGCTTGAAAATTCGGTCGTCATTGCCGATGACAACACGGTCATCAACATGGAAGGCCTGCGCTACAAGGACGAGTTCGTTCGCCACAAGACGCTCGACGCGGTTGGGGACCTGGCTCTGGCCGGTGCGCCTTTCATCGGCTGCTACCGTTCCTATCGCGGTGGTCACAAGATGAACGCCCATGCGCTGAAGGCGCTGATGAGCGATCCGACGGCCTACGAAATCGTCGAAACTGCAACGCAGCGCCAGCGCTCGGCGCCGCGCGAAGTGATTGCCGTCAGCGCGCCGTAATGCGCAGCCATTTGTTCCTGAATAGGAAAATCTGGTCTGATGTTTGAGGAGAGCCGGTCTTTTGACCGGCTTTTTCATGATAAGACTGCCACAAAATTGCGTTAATCAATCATCATGACATTGCGGTCTTGTTGCATCTTGATCTAAAACGCGGTTCATAGGCGGCGGTATTCTTACCGGCGCGGGAGTTGGGATTTACGAATGGTAATTGCAGGCCAGTTTGAATTGAAGAAGATGGCACGTGTTGTTGTCATTGCGCTTGCGGCTTGCGCGACCAGCGTCCTGGTCACCGCCTGCCAGAACGATCCCGACATCGACATCACCAAGCTGGCCGCCGAAACGGACCCGCCGGAAGTGCTCTACAATCAGGGTCTTGCCAACCTGAATGCCGGTAAGACCACGGAAGCGGCGCGCAAGTTCGACGCCATCGACCAGCAGCATCCGTTCTCCGAATATGCCCGCAAGGCGCTGGTCATGCGTTCGTTTATCAACTACCGCAACGGCCAGTATCAGGACGCCATCAACGGGGCGAGCCGCTACCTGAACCTCTATCCCGAATCCGAAGACGCAGCCTATGCGCAGTACATCGTCGGTCTTGCCTATTCCAAGCAGATCCCGGCGGTGACGCAGGACCAGAAGCCTGCCTTCAAGACGATCGAGGCGATGCAGGCCGTCATCACGAAATATCCCGATTCGGAATATGTCGAGGATGCGCAGGCCAAGCTGCGTTTTGCCAAGGACCAGCTGGCAGGCAAGGAAATGCAGGTCGGCCGTTACTATCTGGAGCGCAAGGAATATCTGGCCGCGATCACGCGCTTCCGCTCGGTGGTCGAGCAGTATCCGAACACCAACCAGATCGAGGAGGCGCTGGCGCGTCTGGTCGAGACCTATTTCGCCATGGGGATCACCACCGAGGCGCAGACCGCAGCCGCAGTTCTCGGCCACAACTATCCGGACAGCCAGTGGTATGCCGACAGCTACAAGCTCCTGCAGACCGGTGGTCTGGAGCCGCGTGAAAACGGCAACTCGTGGATTTCGCGCGCAGGCAAGAAGCTTCTCGGCGCCTAGAATTCTGGATGCATAGAATCAGGACCCAAGACGAAGAGATTTGAACCGGGATGCTTTCACAGATTTCGATCCGCGATATCGTCCTGATCGAACGGCTTGATCTGTCCTTCGATGCCGGCCTGTCCGTGCTGACCGGCGAAACCGGCGCCGGAAAATCCATTCTGCTCGATAGCCTGTCGCTGGCGCTGGGCGGCCGCGGCGACGGTTCGCTCGTTCGTCACGGTGGCGACAAGGGGCAGGTGACGGCGGTTTTCGATGTCGGCATCGGCCATCCGGCCCGCCTTCTCGTCCGCGAAAACGGCATCGACGATGACGGCGACCTGATCTTCCGCCGCGTGCAGTCGGCCGATGGCCGCACCAAGGCCTATGTCAACGACCAGCCGGTTTCCGTACAGCTGATGCGTCAGGCAGGGCAGCTGCTGGTCGAAATCCACGGCCAGCACGACGACCGCGCCCTTGTCGATACCCATGCCCATCGCACCCTTCTCGATGCCTTCGGCGGTCTGGCCGAAGAGGCGCAGGCTGTGGCCGGCCTCTACCGCGTCTGGAAGGATGCCGAGCGGACGCTGAAGAAACACCGCGACAAGGTCGAGGCTGCCGCCCGCGAGGCCGATTACCTGCGCTCGTCGGTGGAAGAACTGGAAACCCTGTCACCGCAGGATGGCGAGGAGGACGATCTCGCCGAGCGCCGTTCGCGGATGATGAAGGCCGAGCGGATCGCCGTCGATATCAACGAAGCAAGCGAGTTCCTCAACGGCAACGGCTCGCCGGTGCCTCTGATTGCCTCGATGGTGCGCAGGCTGGAGCGCAAGAGCCATGAAGCACCGGGCCTGCTCGAAGAAACGGTGGAGTTTCTGGATGCGGCGCTCAACCAGCTCTCCGATGCGCAGATGGCGGTCGAGGCGGCGCTCAGGAAAACCGAATATGACCCGAAGGAGCTGGAGCGTGTCGAGGAGCGTTTGTTTGCCCTGCGCGCAGCAGCCCGCAAATATTCCGTTCCGGTGACATCGCTGCCGGCGCTGGCCGTCCGGATGATTTCCGATCTTGCCGATCTCGATGCCGGCGAAGAGAAACTGAAACAGCTGGAAACGCAGCTGGGCCTGACCAAGGGTGCCTTCGATGCGGCTGCCGTGGCGCTGTCGACGAAGCGTCACAACACCGCAACGGCCTTGTCCGAGGCCGTGATGGCCGAACTTCCGGCGCTGAAGCTCGAGCGCGCCCGCTTCATGGCCGAAGTAACCTCCGATCCGGATGCAGCGGCAGCCGAGGGTATCGACGTGGTTGAATTCCATGTCCAGACCAACCCCGGAACCCGGCCCGGCCCGATCATGAAGGTTGCGTCCGGCGGCGAGCTGTCGCGCTTTCTTCTGGCTCTCAAGGTGGCGCTCGCCGATCGCGGCTCGGCACCGACGCTCGTCTTCGACGAAATCGACACCGGCGTCGGCGGTGCTGTGGCGGATGCCATCGGCCAGCGCCTCAAGCGGTTGTCAAAGACCGTTCAGGTCCTGTCCGTCACCCATGCCCCGCAGGTGGCGGCGCGCGCAGCAACGCATCTTTTGATCTCCAAGGGGCCGTCGGCGGAAAAATCAGAAACCATCGCCACCCGCGTCGCCCGCATGGACGACAGCGCCCGTACCGAGGAAATTGCCCGCATGCTGGCCGGTGCCTCGGTCACCGACGAGGCGAGGGCGGCGGCGATGAGGTTGCTGGCGGGCAACGTGTAAATTGACCCTCCTCTTGAGGGGAGGGTCGGCACGCAGTGCCGGGGTAGGGTGACCCGTCATGCCCCCCACCGTCACCCCCACCCGCGCGTTCCGCGCGAGCTCCCCCTCAAGGCGAGTTGGGTTCAACATCTTCCCATTCTTCGAAAATTCTCTAAAACGGAGCCCAAATCAGGAGTCTCCCGCATGTCGACCTTATCCATTGCCGTTGAAGATCTGACGCTTGAAGATGCGGCGACTGAACTGGAACGGCTGGCGACGGAGCTTGCCCATCACGACGCGCTTTATCACGGCAAGGATGCGCCGGAGATTTCGGATGCGGATTATGATGCGCTGAAGCGGCGCAACGAGGAAATCGAGGCGCGGTTTCCGGACCTCGTGCGCGCCGACAGCCCGTCGCGCAAGGTCGGGGCGGCGCCGGCCGGTATTTTCCAGCAGATCACCCATGCGCGTCCGATGCTGTCGCTCGACAACGTATTTTCCGACGAGGACGTCAGCGATTTCATCTCCAGTGTCTATCGGTTCCTTGGCCTGCTGCCGGACAATTCCATAGCCTTTACCGCCGAGCCGAAGATCGACGGGCTCTCCATGTCGCTGCGCTACGAAAACGGCAGGCTCGTCAGCGCCGCCACACGCGGCGACGGCACGACCGGCGAGAACGTCACCGCCAATATCCGCACCATCAAGGAAATCCCACAGACCCTGCCAGCCGATGCGCCCGCCATTGTTGAGGTTCGCGGCGAGGTCTACATGGGCAAGAGCGACTTTTTGGCGCTGAACGAACAGATGGTGGCCGAGGGCAAGCAGACCTATGTCAATCCGCGCAACACGGCAGCCGGATCGCTGCGGCAGCTCGATCCGGCGATCACCGCCAGCCGCAAGCTGAAGTTCTTTGCCTATGCCTGGGGCGAGATATCGACCATGCCGGCCGATACGCAGTCCGGCATGGTCGAAGTCTTCAAGCGCTGGGGTTTCCCGGTCAATCCGTTGACGCAGCGGCTGTCATCGATCGAGGCCATCCTCGAACACTATAACGACATCGGCCTCAAACGTCCCGATCTCGACTACGATATCGATGGCGTCGTCTACAAGGTCGACCGGCTCGATCTGCAGCAGCGCCTCGGCTTTCGTTCGCGTTCGCCGCGCTGGGCGACAGCCCATAAGTTCCCAGCCGAACAGGCCTTTACCACCGTTGAAAAAATCGAAATCCAGGTTGGCCGCACCGGCGCGCTGACGCCGGTCGCGCGGCTGACGCCGGTCACGGTCGGCGGCGTCGTCGTCACCAATGCGACGCTGCACAATGCCGATTATATCGAGGGCATCGGCAATGGCGGCGAGCGCATCCGCGAGGAGGAACATGATATCCGCGTCGGCGATACCGTCATCGTCCAGCGGGCAGGGGATGTCATCCCGCAGGTGCTGGATGTGGTGATGGAAAAGCGCCCGGAGGGTTCCGAGCGTTATGCATTTCCAAAAATCTGCCCGGTCTGCGGCAGTCATGCGGTTCGCGAGCGCAACGAAAAGACGGGAAAACTCGATTCGGTGACGCGCTGCACCGGCGGTTTCGTCTGCCGCGCGCAGGCTGTCGAGCACCTGAAGCATTTCGTCTCGCGCAACGCATTCGACATCGAGGGGCTGGGGTCGAAGCAGATCGACTTCTTTTTCGAGGCAGAGGACCCGGCACTATCGATCAAGACCGCGCCCGACATCTTCACGCTGGAAAAGCGGCAGAATGCATCCGCCCTGACAAAGCTTGAAAATATCGACGGTTTCGGCAAGGTCAGCGTCCGCAAGCTCTATGACGCGATCAACGATCGCCGGGAGATCGCCTTGCATCGCCTGATCTATGCCCTTGGCATTCGCCATACCGGCGAGACCACGGCAAAGCTTCTGGCCCGCTCCTACGGCAGCTACACCGCTTTTGCCGATGCGATGAAAGCCGCCAGCGATATCACTTCGGAGGCCTGGAGCGATCTCAATACGATCGACGGCATTGGCGAGGTCGTCGCCCGCGCGATCGTCGAGTTTTTCAAGGAGCCGCGCAATATCGATGTCGTCTCGCGCCTGCTCGACGAGGTGACGCCGCAGGACGCCGAGGCGCCGGTAGCAAGCTCAAGCCCGGTCGCTGGAAAGACCGTCGTCTTTACCGGCTCGCTGGAAAAGATGACCCGCGACGAGGCCAAGGCGATGGCCGAACGGCTGGGCGCCAAGGTCGCAGGCTCCGTGTCGAAGAAGACCGACCTTCTGGTCGCAGGCCCCGGCGCCGGTTCGAAGCTCGAAAAAGCCCGCGAACTGGGCGTCGAAACCACCGATGAGGACGGCTGGTTTGCCCTAATCGGTGGGTAATCGCCATTCCCTGGCCGTAAGAGCTTTCCTCAACCCCCTGTCTTCTCTATGAGGGCTGCCAGATTATGACAGTTTCGTGACAACGCGAAGATAGGTGGATGAACAATGCTGGGTTGGTTTCGCAAGCTCCTGCCGCGCGAAGACAAGTTCTTCGAGCTTTTCGAAGCACATTCGCGCACCGTCGTCGGCGCAGCCGGCGCCTTGAAGGCACTGCTTGCCGGCGAGGGCGATCTTGATGCGCATTGCGACCGGATCGTAACACTCGAAGACCAGGCCGATGCGATCACCCGCGATGTTCTGCTTGCCGTTCGCCTGAGTTTCATCACGCCTTTCGATCGCGGCGACATCAAGGACCTGATCCAGTCGATGGACGATGCCATCGACATGATGCACAAGACGGTCAAGACCATCCGCCTGTTCGAGCAGAAGTGTTTTGATCCCGGCATGCGCGAAATGGGCGTTCTGATCATCGATGCCGCCCGGCTGATCGCAGAAGCCGTCCCGCTGCTCGAACGCATGGGCGCCAATGTGCCGCGCCTGACCGCCATTGCCGAGGAGGTCAACCGGCTTGAGGAGCGCTCCGACCGGCTGCACGACGAAGGGCTGAAGGACCTGTTCCGCCGCCACGGCACGTCCAACCCGATGGGCTATATCATCGGCAGCGAGATCTATGGCGAGCTCGAGAAGGTGGTGGACCGGTTCGAGGATGTCGCCAACGAAATCAGCGGCATCTTGATCGAGAACGTCTGATGGACGCTACGCTCGCCTTTCCGCTGCTCGTCGCCCTGATCGGCGTCGCGGTGTTCTTCGATTTTCTCAACGGCCTGCACGATGCCGCCAATTCGATCGCCACGATCGTCTCGACGCGCGTCCTGCGGCCGCAATATGCCGTCATGTGGGCGGCGTTCTTCAATTTCATCGCCTTCCTGTTCTTCGGCCTGCACGTCGCCGAAACGCTGGGGACCGGCATCATCGACCCGTCTATCGTCACGCCGCAGGTGATCTTTGCCGCCTTGATGGGGGCGATCATCTGGAACATCGTCACCTGGGTTTTCGGCATCCCGTCAAGCTCGTCGCACGCGCTGGTCGGCGGACTGGTCGGCGCCGGTCTTGCCAAGACCGGTGGCGATGCGATCGTTCTCTCAGGCCTTTTGAAAACCGTCGGTGCAATCTTCATGTCGCCGATGATCGGTTTCACGCTGGCGCTGCTGCTCGTCCTCATCGTTTCCTGGGTCTGCCTTCGCCAGACGCCGTTTGCCGTCGACCGCAGTTTTCGCGGCCTGCAGTTCATCTCGGCCTCGCTCTACTCGCTCGGGCATGGCGGCAATGACGCGCAGAAGACCATGGGCATCATTGCCGTGCTGCTGTTCAGCCAGGGCTATCTCGGGCAGACCTTCTATGTGCCGTTCTGGGTGGTCATCACCTGCCAGTCGGCAATGGCGCTGGGAACATTGTTCGGTGGTTGGCGTATCGTCCACACGATGGGCTCGAAGATCACCAAGCTCAATCCGATGCAGGGGTTTTGCGCGGAAACCGGCGGGGCGATCACGCTGTTTGCGGCGACATGGCTGGGCATTCCGGTCTCGACCACGCACACCATCACCGGTGCCATCATCGGTGTCGGTGCTGCAAAGCGTGTCTCGGCGGTGCGCTGGGGACTTGCCGGCAATATCGTCATCGCCTGGGTCGTCACCCTGCCGACGGCAGCGCTGATCTCCGCCCTGTTCTATTTTGCCGCGGGGCTCCTGTAGCCGGCAAGCTCGCGCGCAACCGGCCGTAGCCGCCGAAAGACGGCTCTGGCCGGTGCGGCCCCGAGCTTGCAAATTCGGYGCGACACCCGCCGTCAAATAGTGTCCTATGGGGGCAGGCGGTCAAAGAACTGCCGGTGTCAACAGAACCCGAGGAACACGCAAGCGATGAAACTGGCCACTCTGAAAGACAGTACCCGCGACGGCAAACTCGTCGTCGTTTCCAAGGATCTGACCCGCTGCTCGGAAGTCGGCCATATTGCCCGCACCCTTCAGGCCGCGCTTGACGACTGGGCCCATGTCGGCCCCCGGCTGGCACGGGTTGCCCTTGGCGTCGAGACCGGCGCGCAGCCGACCATCCGGTTTCACGAACATGACGCCGCTTCGCCGCTGCCGCGCGCGTTCTTCTGGGCCGGCGGCTCCGGCGGTTTTACCGGTCCGCGCGATTCCATTTCGGTAAGGGACGGCGCGCTAGGCATTTCGATGACCGCCCAGCTCGCGGTTATCGTCGATGACGTCGATGCGCAGGCCGGTGCGGATGAAGCAAAGCAGGCCATTCTCCTGGTTTTGCTGGCCAACGATGTTTCTGCAGATGGCACTGTTACCGCTTCTTCCTTCTCGCCGGTCGCCGTCACGCCCGATGAATTGGGCGAGGGGGCGGATATTTCCCTGCTCGTTCGCCGTAGCGGCAAGTCAATCGACGGTGGCAAGGGCAGCGCCAAGGACGGCACCGATGCCGTGGCCGGTGCGGCCGGTACGCGGCCGCTGGTCGCCGGCAGCATCGTTGCAACCGGTTCGGGCCGCGTCACGTCGGCCCTATCCTCAGGCGACGTGGTTCGCATTGAGGCGAACGATCGCAGCGGACATTCCATCTTCGGCGCTATCGAGCAGACGGTCGAAACCAGCCGCAAATGACGGGATCGGGTTCCGGGGCGCCCCGGAACCCGATTTTCCGCGGGACAATTCGTAGCCTTCAATTCTTGAATTGTCTTTTTGCACTGCACACGTTAGGAAACCGCGCCGGGTTTTTTGCGAGGTGCTCGCAGTGAGGACCGGCAAAGGGCCGCCGTGTTGGACAAGGCGGCGTGCTTGCGGATTGGAGGATCCCGAGATGGAAACAATCACCACCATTGCCGATCTGCGCGTCCGCTTGAGCGAACATCGCCGCGCCGGGAAAACCATCGGCCTCGTTCCGACCATGGGTTATCTGCATGTCGGTCATATGGAACTGGTCGCCCGCGCACGGGCGGCAAACGACATCGTCGTCGTCAGCCTGTTCGTCAATCCGCTGCAGTTCGGCGCCAATGAGGACCTGACGAAATACCCGCGCGATCTTGCCCGCGATGAGGCGATGCTTATCGAAGGCGGCGCCGATTTCCTCTTTGCACCCGGCGTGTCCGATATGTATCCGCGTCCGATGGAAACCGTGGTCGATGTGCCGACGCTCGGCAATGAGCTGGAGGGTTCCCTCCGTCCCGGTCATTTCGCCGGCGTAACGACGGTCGTCACCAAGCTCTTCAACATCGTCCAGCCGGACCGCGCCTATTTCGGCGAGAAGGATTTTCAACAGCTGCAGATCATTCGCCGCATGGTCGAGGATCTGGCGCAGCCGGTCGAGGTGGTCGGTGTCGCAACGGTGCGCGAGGCCGACGGTCTCGCCTGCTCGTCACGCAATGTCTACCTGACGCCGGCGGAACGGGCTGCGGCGGCGATCGTGCCGAAGGCGCTGGACGAAGCCGAAAGGCTGATTGCCGGCGGGCTGACGGATGCGGCCGCACTTGAAACAGCAATCACCGATTTTATCGCCGCGGAGCCCTTGGCAAACCCCGAAGTGGTTGCGCTGCGCGATCCGGAAACTCTGCAGGAATTGACGGAAATCGGCGAAACGCCGGTTCTTCTGTTGCTTTTTGTCCGCTTCGGGAGCACGAAGCTGCTCGATAACCGGGTTTTCAACCCAAAAACTGCAAAATTTGCAAAGGTGGCGTGAGCATGAGTGTACAGGCAGTAAAGCGGCGCCTGAGCCCCGGCAGCATCGAGGCATTGAAGGGCGAACGGCCAATCGTGAGCCTGACAGCCTATACGACGCCGATCGCCCGCCTGCTCGATCCGCATGTGGATTTCATGCTGGTCGGCGATTCCCTCGGCATGGTGCTCTATGGTCTCGATTCGACCGTCGCCGTGACGCTCGACATGATGATCGCCCATGGTCAGGCCGTCATGCGCGGTTCTGAAAAAGCCTGCGTCGTCGTGGATCTGCCGTTCGGTTCCTATCAGGAATCCAAGGAGCAGGCCTTCAACAGCGCCGCCCGGATCCTCAAGGAAACCGGCTGCAGCGCCGTGAAGCTCGAAGGCGGCGCGGAGATGGCGGAAACCGTGGATTTCCTGACTCAGCGCGGCATTCCCGTGCTCGGCCATGTCGGGCTGATGCCGCAGCTCGTCAACACCATGGGCGGCTACCGCTCGCTTGGCCGCAACGACAAGGAAGCGGCCAAAATCAGGCGCGACGCCAAGGCCATCGATGATGCTGGCGCGTTTGCCATTGTCGTCGAAGGAACGATCGAGCCGTTGGCCCGCGAGATTTCCGAAACGCTGAGGGCGCCGACCATCGGCATCGGCGCGTCGCCGGCCTGCGATGGCCAGATTCTCGTCACCGACGACATGCTCGGCATCTTCAGTGATTTCAAGCCGCGTTTCGTCAAGCATTTTGCCGAACTGGCGCCGCAGATGTCGGCGGCGTTCGAGGCCTATGCCAACGAGGTCAAGGCCCGCACGTTTCCCGGTATCGAGCACACGTTTCAGGTCAAGCGCTGACGCGCTGAGCGGGCCGGGCGTTGCCCGGCGCCGTTCTGATCAGAAATTTGGATCACTGCATCAAACTTATTGAATTGTTCCGTAGCCGGTCGCGGCCTATCTGTGCGTTTCATCGCGAGCGCACCTCGGCAAACGTGATTTGGCCGATGGCGGCCGCGGCTGCGGAAAGTTTCCTTCATGACAAAAGACGATTTCTGGCAGGGCGTGCGCGGCGGTTTTCCCGTCATGATATCCGCGTCTCCCTTTGGCGCATTGTTCGGTGCGCTTGCGGTCGATAACGGTTTCTCCGTTTTCGATGCCGTGTTCATGAGCGCCACGGTCTTTGCCGGCGCCAGCCAGATGGTCGGCATCGAGCTGTTCGGCCACAACGTCCAGCCCTGGCTGATCGTGCTTTCGGTCTTCGCGGTCAATTTCCGCCATGTCCTCTATTCGGCGTCGATCGCCCGGCATATCCGCCATTTCTCCGGCCTCCAGAAGTTCTTCGCCTTCTTCCTGCTGGTCGATCCGCAATATGCGGAAACGGAAAGGCGGGCAGAGCGCGGCGAGCCGGTGACGTTTGCCTGGTATCTCGGTTTCGGGTTGATCATCTATCTGCCGTGGCAGGTCACGACGCTGCTCGGTGCGATCTTCGGGCAGATGATCGGCGATCCCAAGGCAATCGGTCTAGATGTCCTCTTGCCGATCTATTTCATGGGGCTGGTGCTCGGTTTCCGCAAGCGTGACAACTGGCTGCCGGTCGTGGCGGTCAGTTCGCTGGCATCGGTTGCGGCAATGCATTTCGTCGGATCGCCATGGCATGTCAGCATCGGCGCGATTGCCGGCATCCTGCTTGCCGCCTGCATGCCCCTGTCGAAACAGCACGAAGAACCGGTCACGCTGGAGCATGAGGTCTGATCATGAATAATGCAGAACATATGCAACTGATCTACGTGATCCTTGCCGCCGCCGTTGCGACGTTCCTGACCCGTATCGGCGGCTATGTGATGATCACGCAGATGAAGCGCATCCCGCCGCGCATGGAGGCCGCGTTGAATGCGGTGCCTGCAGCCGTGCTTTCGACGCTGGTGGCGCCCGCCTTCCTCTCCGACGGCTGGGATGTGGTGGCGGCAATGCTCGTCGCTCTGGCTGTGGGCCTGCGCGTTTCGTCGCTCTGGATGCTGCTTGCCGGCTGGCTGGTCGTGATGGCGATCCGGCATGTGCTGATGTAGAAAAGTGCCCGCTCCCTGCGGAGCGGGCTTGGTTCTTAGCGACTCAGCGGCGCGGTCGCTGCTTTCAGCCATTCCAGCACTTTTTCATCGGCGATCAGCGGCGAAAGCTTGTCATGGGTTTCCCTATGATAGGCGTTCAGCCAATCCAGTTCCTCTGCGGTCAAAAGGCTGGCRATCACCAGGCGGCGGTCGATCGGGCAGAAGGTCAGCGTCTCAAAACCCAGCATCGGCAGGTCGCCGCCGTCGATATCGTTGGCTGCAAGCACATGCACGAGGTTTTCGATGCGGATGCCGAACGCGCCGGGGCGGTAATAGCCGGGCTCGTTGGAGAGGATCATGCCGGGCAGGAGTTCCTGCATCGAGGCACGCGATATGCGCTGCGGCCCTTCATGCACCGACAGGTAGGAGCCGACGCCGTGGCCCGTGCCATGGGCGAAATCGGCACCCGCCTTCCACAGTGCGATGCGCGCCAGTGGATCGAGGTCGATGCCGCGTGAGCCTTTCGGAAAGCGGGCGACGCTGATGGCGATCATGCCCTTCAGTACCAGAGTGAAGAAACGGCGCTGTTCCTCCGGCACGGTGCCGATTGCGACGGTCCGGGTAATGTCGGTGGTGCCGTTGATATACTGGCCGCCCGAATCGATCAGGAACATGGTGCCGCCGGCGATGGGAAGGTCGGTTTCGGTCGTGACCCGGTAATGCATGATCGCCGCGTGCTCGCCGGCGCCGGAAATCGTGTCGAAGGAAATGTCCTTCAACGGATTCTGCATCCGCTGGCCGACGCTGGCACGGCAGGCTTCAAGCTTTTCGACAGCTGCAATCTCGGTGATCGTTCCCGGCTGTGTCTGGTCTAGCCAGGCGAGGAATTCGACCATCGCTGCGCCATCCTGCAGGTGGGCGCGGGCGGAGCCCTCAAGCTCGGCGGCGTTCTTGCAGGCGCGGGGCAGGCGGGCGGGATCGACCGCCTCGATCACCATGCCGCCGCTGACGCGGATGCGTTCGGCCAGCGCRAAGGGCGCGTGATCGGGATCGATCATGATCTTCTTGGCCGTTGCCGCAAGTGCTGCGACCTTGTCTTCAAACGACGATGGTGCCTCAAGGCTTGCAAGCTGGGTCAGATAGGCTTCTTCCTCGATGCCGGTCTTGCGCTTGTCGAGGAACAGTTCGGCTGTGCCATCCGCATGGACGATGGCGCGGGCGAGGGGGTGCGGCGTGTGCGGCACGTCGCTGCCGCGGATGTTGAAGGTCCAGGCGATCGACGAGGGGTCGGTCAGCACGACGGCGTCGGCTCCGGCCTTTCCGATCTCCGCAGCCATCGTTGCGAGCTTGTCCTTGGCAAGAATGCCGGAATGATCGAGCGGCTGGATCTTGACGCGGCCAAGCGGTGCGGCCGGCCGGTCGATCCACTGGCGGTCGAGCGGATTATGGTCGAGAAAGACCAGCGCGCCGCCCAGCCGTTCCAGAACCTTTTCAAGCTTGCGAACGTCTGCGCCCGTGTGCAGCCAGGGATCGATGCCGAGGCGGAAGCCCTTTTTGCCGTTATGCTCCAGCCACAGATGCGGTGGCTCGCCGACCAGATCGCCGCCAGTGAAAACGGTGCTGTCGACCTGTTCCTTGAGCTGGGTGACGTAGCGGCCATCGACAAAGACGATCGCCTGGTTCTGCATGATCAGGGCAATGCCGGCCGAGCCGGTGAAGCCCGTGAGCCAGGACAGGCGCTCGGCGCATGCCGGCACATACTCGCCCTGAAACTCGTCAGCCCGGGGCACGAGAAATCCATCGACGTTCAGTGCTGTCAGGGCAGCACGCAGGCTGTTGGTGCGCTCCTTGCCGAATTGCGGAGTGGAGGTGACTTCAAAGGATTGGAACATCTGATTTTCCTGCGATGGGAAGGAGCCGATAGCCGGGCTTGGGCTGTGCGAAGGACATCGATTCCTGAATGGTACTGACACTCTAGCGGAAACAACCAGTGCTGCGAAAGCCCGTCTTTCTTGCTCACCCCTTGACGAATTTCCGGATGACATCCGCGGTCAGCCGCTGATTATTCTGCGCCCATCGGTCTTCCGTGAAGAACACCGGTTCCTTGGCGTCCCAGCCGCTGCACGTGAAGTCTGACTGCCGGGCGAAGAAGGCGACGAAATCTGCTTCGCTATTCCAGCTGGCGATAGGATCACCCACAGTGCATCCACCGTCGTAGATCTCGCGCAGCGTGATTGCATTGCCGGTACGGATCAGTCCATGTCCGCAGTAATCCCGGTGGAATGCGTGGATGAGCCCTGAACCCGATTCGCAGGTCATCAGATGCCGGTAAAGGTCACGTGCGACCCTCGTGCCGAATGTTGCATGGCTGAGCCGGTCCCGGCATTCGAGATGGCGGCGCTCCATCTCCTCTTCCGAGGCGTCTATCAGCGGATAGGGCGGCCATTTGATCTGGTTTTGCTTTTTTCCGCGGCGCATTGACCGGAGCACCGTGCCAAAAATCCAGCCGATCAAGCCCAAGCAGATGAGAGGTATGATCGTCGCCAGCATCTGTCCTCCTGTCTGAACTCTCATATTCATCATACTTATGCACCATGTGCATGGCACCCATGCTGCATTGCAGCTAGACCGATTTCAAAAATAGTCTATAAATCCGCTCAACGAACACGGACGCAAATCTGTTGTTCCTGCGAATGCCTGATGGCAAGAGCTGCACGGTCTGAACATGGTTGGTCATCCTTCTCCTCCTCCCTCCGGGTGGCCAATTTCAGACTGTGAAGAGTCCGCTTGAGCGCTCCTCCTCCTCAAGCTCGCGGACATGACCGGCTTGCCGGTCAGCGGGCGGTGCTTCGGCATCGCCTTTGTATTGAAAACCCGCTTGTCCATGACGGACAGGCGGGTTTTCCTTTTTCAAGCCTTTGAAAATTCAGCCCTTTGAATTCCCCATCCGTCACTGGCGGTCAAGATGGATCGTCACCCAGCCATTGCGCCAGATGGTGCGCACGTGGCGCAGATGCTGGCCATTATAGGCCGAGAGTACCTTCCAGCGCTGCGACGCAAGGATGCCCGAGAGAATGACGGAACCGCCCGGTGCCAGATGGCTTGCGAGCTGCGGCGCCATCTTGATCAGGGGACGGGCCAGAATATTGGCGATGATCAGATCGAACGGGCCGTGCGCTGCGAAAGACGGCGAGTGGAAGCCGGGCGCAGTGATCGTCGTGATACCGGTGGCRATGCCGTTGCGCTTGACGTTCTCGGCGGCGACGCGGGTGGCGATCGGATCGATGTCGGTTGCCAGAACCGGAACCGGCTTGATCTTGCGCGCCGCGATTGCCAGGACGCCGCTGCCGGTGCCGAGATCGAGCGCATTGCGAACCTTGCGGGCGCGCATGACGGTTTCGATCACTTCGAGGCAGCCCGCCGTCGTGCCGTGATGGCCGGTGCCGAACGCCTGGCCGGCATCGATCTCGATGGCGATGTCGTTCAACCGGACCTTGTCGCGGTCATGCGAGCCATGCACGAGGAACCGCCCGGCGCGCACCGGCGACAGGCCTTCCAGCGATTTGGCGATCCAGTCGACATCCGGAATGACCTCACGCTCGATGACGGCATCCGGAAACTGGGCGGCGACAACCTCGGCGAAACGTGCGCGCATCTCGTCTTCTTCGTCGAAATCGAGATAGAGCGAGGCTTCCCAGATATCCTTCTTCTCGTCCATCTCCATGGTTGCGATGGCATAGCCGTCGTCTTCGAAAGCATCGGTCATCAGGTCCATAAGGACTTCGGACAGCTTTTCGGTGGTGGTGATGAAGAGGCGCAGGTCGCTCAATGTCTTTGTCCTTGTCGGCAAGTGCTTGCCGGTGGGCAGTAGCATGAGGGGCGATGCGAGGTAAAGCGCAGCGCCTATTGCGCGCCGGGAATCCAGGGCGGTGGCGGCGTGTCCTGACCGGCAACATTGTGCAGAAACATCGCCGTGAAGCCGGGGATACGGTTTACCAGCGGCAATAGGAGGGAGCGCAGCCCTGTGAGGGCCGGATTTTTCAGGGTGATGAAGGTGGTGTTGCGCCGGGTATCCTTAATGACGGTTTTGATCGCCGGCATTCGGAGCTTTGAATAGTCCTGCTCCCGCCCTTCCGATATTAGAAAGGCAAGCCAGCAGGCGTCTTCGATACCGAGATTCATGCCGCGCGCGCCGGCCGGCGAATGCACGTGGGCGGCATCTCCGGCCAGAAATACATGGCCACGGCTCATGGTCTCGACATGGCGGAAGCTGATGTGGAATTCCGAAACCCAGGTTCGCTCCGACACCATGGCCGGATGGTCGATACGAGTTTCGAAATCCTCGACCGTCGAAAGATAGCGCAGCGTATCCTCACTCACCGGCAGCCGGCCAAGCACACCGGGATTGAGGAAGTTCAACTCGATGAAGCTGGTATCGACCGGCTGCGTGTAGCGGTAGTCGGCGAGGAAAAAGCGGCTCTCGATGGCATTGCCCGGGAAGGCAAACCCAAAGGCCTTGCGCACGACGGAATGGGCTCCATCGGCACCAACCAGCATATCCGGCTCGACCGTCTCCGTCCGGCCATCGCAATGCTGAAGCGTGACGACGGGCTTCGTCACGTCGCCGGACAGCGAGGAGATCTCCGTCAACCATTCAGGAGCGATGCCGAAGGCCGACAGCTTTTGCTGCAGCAGCCGTTCCGTTTCGCCCTGTGGCAGAATCTGGATCGGGCAATAGCGGCTGCGGAAGGTCTCCGTCTCGACCGTCAGCAGCGGTTTTCCGGCGGCCAGTATCTTGAACTTGGTCAGGCGCCGGGCTTTTGCCAGGATCATCGCGCTGACGCCCGAGGGTTCCAGAAGCGTCAGCGTTCTGGCATTGACGCCGAGCGCCCGGCTTTCGTTGATGGGGGTCGGCTCGGCTGCCTTCGCCACGAGGCGGGATTTAAAACCCCGCCGCGCCAGTTCAAGCGCCAAGGTAAGCCCCGTTGGTCCGGCTCCGGCGATCAGAATGGACTTTCCGCTGCGTTCACCCATCCGACCCTCACGACGATCATTTATGTCTTGAGCAGGTTTTCCAGTTTCTTGACTGCCGTATCCGGATTTTCGCCATAGGCGATCGTACCGGTGAACTTGCCCTCGGAATCGAGCAGGAACACCGACGCAGTATGATCCATCGTGTAGTCGCCGTCAGGTTTCTTTTCGTCCAGCGGGACTTTCTTGGCGTAGACGCGGAACCCCTTGACCATGTCCAGAACCTTTTCCGGCGGGCCGGAAATGCCTGTGATGCGCTTGGAGACGTTGGAGACGTACTGGCCAAGCACCTCCGGCGTATCGCGCTCGGGATCGACGCTGATGAAATAGGCCTGCAGCTTCGTGCCGTCCGGATCGACCTTTTCCAGCCAGCCGTTCAGCTCAAACAGGGTGGTCGGGCAGACTTCCGGGCAATGGGTGAAGCCGAAGAACAGGGCCGTCGGCTTGCCAGTGAAAGCGGCCTGCGTGATCGGCTTGCCGGTCTGCGAAACCAGTTCGAAGGGAACGCCGAAGGGACCGGCAGCGATCTGATCCTTGCCTGTCGTCATTTCGTAGCTGATCCAGCCGAGTGCGGCTGCGACGACGGCAACGGCCGCCCAAAGAACGATGCGAAGTGTTTTCATGAGATGTCCGCTCAAAATCTGCCAAGTATTGCTGTTCAGATAGCGGTTTGGCCCGGACGTTGCAAAACATTCACGCCAACAGCGTCAAAATGCGGCAGGTTTCGTCAGAAGCACCACGACATGCCGTTTTCAGCCATCGTCAGCAGCATTTCAGGCCCCTGGACGACCCACCCGAGAAAAGCGGCAAGAGACAGAAGAAGGAGGACACCACCAATGGCAGTGATCATCAGGGTCGGCGGCTGTTTTCCGGCTTCGTTGTTCATGTGGCGATGATATCCTGCCAGCTTCGACATTGAAAGCCGTTTCGCCGGGGATGCCAATGCGGCGGCAGAGCTTTCCAATACGACAATTGGATGATCATTTTAGCAAAAGTTTAATTTCTGTTTGCCATGTTCTGGTTGCGTGAAGGGGGCTGGTGGGAGCCTTAGCCCTCGTTGTCCGTGCCGAAAGCATCGGGTTTCGCCGAAAACTGGGAAGAATTCTGATCATGTCAAATGCAATCAAGCAGTCCGGCGCCTATCTGGAAATCGTTTCCTTTCATCTCGGCGATCAGGAATTCTGCATCGACATCATGGCCATCCGCGAAATCCGCGGCTGGGCGCCGGTGACGCCGATGCCGCATACGCCGCCCTATGTGCTGGGCCTGATCAATCTGCGTGGCGCGGTGATCCCGGTCATCGACATGGCCTGCCGCCTCGGCATGAAGATGACGGAGCCGTCGGAGCGTTCGGCGATCATCGTCACCGATATCGCCGGCAAGCTGGTCGGCCTTCTGGTCGAGCAGGTTTCCGACATGATGACAATCAAGAGCGAGGCTCTGCAGCCGGCGCCGGAGATCATCCCGGAAGCGCAGCGCGCCTTCTGCCGCGGCATCGTCGCCCTGGAAAAGACCATGGTCTGCTTCCTCAATCTCGATACCGTCATTGCCGACGAGCTGGCGCAGGCCGCTTAAGCCGTCATTTGCAAAAAAATGGCAAACACCGTGCGGGAAACCGGGCGGTGTGTTCCCGCATTCGGACGACAGCGCCGCGTGTCGTTCATGACGTGCAAAGGGCGCTGTAGCACTTTAAATTTGCAGCATAATTTTTTCCTCAAATCGATTCCGGTTTCAGGAATTATGCAGTAGATTGATCGTGCGGAAGCCTCGTTTTTCCGCCGCTCCGGGACTATCGTGAATGCGAGATCAAGCCGCCGGACTCTACCCGAATTTGCCGCAGGAATGATGGGAGACCGCCCGTGAAATGCCTCCTGCTTGTCGATATCCAGAACGGCTTCTGCTCCGGCGGAAACCTTGCCGTGCCGAACGGTGAGGATATCGTGCCGGTCGTCAATCGGTTGATCGCAGAAGGCAAGTACGATCTCGTCGTCGCCTCGAAGGACTGGCATCCTGCCGATCACGGCAGCTTTGCCTCCCAGCATCCGGGCAGCAAGCCTTTCGAGATGGGGACTTTGAAAGGCGCGCCTCAGATGCTTTGGCCGGATCATTGTGTCCAGGATACCCACGATGCCGAGTTCCATCCCGGTCTCAACGTGGCAGGCATCGACCACGTGCAGCGCAAGGGCGAAAACCGAGACGTCGACAGCTATTCCGCCTTTCGCGACAATGATCAGTCCGCGCTGACGGGGCTTTCGGGCTACCTCAAGCGGGCAGGGATCGGTACGCTCGATATTTGCGGCCTTGCGACCGATTATTGCGTCAAGGCTTCGGCGCTCGACGCCAAGCAGATGCTGCCTGACGTCGCCGTCCGGTTCATCGCTGATGCAAGCCGGGGCATCGATGCCGCCGGCGTCAAGGCTGCGATTGAGGAGATGACCGCCGCCGGCGTTCGCATCATCGCATCCAAGGATGTTTTCGCGGCGGCATAAGCGGCTGTCTTCGATGCGGCTATTTCGGTGCGCCGTTCGTCCATGTCACAGGCTGTTCGAACAGCGGAATAGTCGAGATCGACATCTTGGCGGAACCGTCGGTCAATTCGCGCGAATGGGCAAGATAGATCAGCGTGTTGTTTTTCTTGTCATAGATGCGGGTAACCACGAGTTTCTTCCAGATCAGGGAAAGCCCCTCGCGGAACACTTCCTCGCCGTCCCGGCCAAGCTCGATATCGCCGATCGTCACAGGTCCGGTCTGGCGGCAGGAAATCGAATTGTTCGACGGATCTTCGAACCAGTTGCCGTTCTTCAGGCGGTCGATGACGCTGCGGTCGAAATAGGTGACATGGCAGGTGACACCGGCGACTTTGGGATCGCTGACGGCATCGATGGTGATGTCGTTGCCAAGCCAATCGACGCCGACTTCCCCCACCGTTTCTGCCTTGGCGGAAAAACCGGCAAGGCTTGCGGCAAGAAGAGCGCAGGCGCTGATGAAGCGGATGGGAAACGGCATTGTTGGCTCTCCGGATGCAGCAAGTTTAAAGCGCTACAGCGACTTCGCGCGTCATGAGTAACGCGCGGCGCTGTGTGCCCAACTCACATAGGAAGGGCGGCCGGCAATGCAAGCGGCGAGCCCGAAAGTCAGCCCATGCTGGACAGGGGTTGTGCCTGTGAGTGCACCGGGCCGACGGCGGCGCGCATCTGCGCTGCAGCACCCGCAAGGGCGCGGGCGCTGGCAAGGGATGCGGCATGAAAGCTTCCGGCGATGCTGAGCCTGTCACGCCCCAGCGCCTTGGCCTCATAGAGTGCCACGTCCGCCTGTACCATGGCGTCTGTCAGCGACCCGCCCGCATCGACCATGGCGACGCCGATGCTCACCGTCAGTCCGATATCCCCGCCCATATTCGCCCTGGCGGGCGTTGTTCTGACCGCAGTGCAGATCATCTCGGCGATCTCCGTCACTTCCAACCGGCCGGCGCCGGTAAGAGCGATGCCGAATTCCTCTCCGCCCAGCCGTCCGAAAATGCCGCGGCCGGCCAGCGTTTCGCGAACGGTCTGTGTGAAGTGCACGAGGGCTGCATCGCCACCGGCATGGCCGTGCTGATCGTTGATCTGCTTGAACCGGTCCAGATCAAGCAGCATGAACGCCGTCTGCTGACCGGATACAGCAGCTGTCGAAAACATCTGCTCGAATGCCGTCATGAAGGCGCGGCGCGACAGGGCGCCCGTCAGATCGTCATGCGCGATCATGTGGCGCAGACTGGCGATCATCCATCCATGCAGCATCAGGATGATGCCCAGAAAGAACAATGGCATGATCAATAAAAGCGCTGCCAGGAAGGCCGCCGTCCAGATCGGTGGTTCGAGGGCGCTGCCAGCCGTGTCGAAACCGGTGCTAGCCGACACGACCCGCAGCGCATGAAGGACCGCGACCAGGAAAGCCAAGACGCAGCAAAACAGCATGTAGGGGGTGATTGCCCGCTCCCTTGGCCAATGGCGCACGATGGTCGCGCTGATCAGGAAACAGATCAGGCTTGAAAGCCCGGCGCTGACCGAGATGCGCGCCGGCGGATTGTCAGCGGCGTAGCTGAAGAATACCAGCGCCGTGGCGACACCGGCAAGGGTGATGCCAATCGGCCATGCCCCAAGCGGCCTGCGGCCGAGGATTTGCTTGAAGCCTCTCAGTATCAAGAGGCCGGCAGCGACCATCAGCGTTCCGCCGACAATCGTATGAAACCACGCCGGCACGACACCTGCCGCCATCGCGACCGATGCTGCGAGCGTCGTCACAAGGCAAGCGGCGCAAAAGCTGGCGACACCCGGAACGCCGGTCTTGCGCAGGGACAAGAGCACGGGAAACATGACCATAAGGGAAATGACTGCAATGGCGGAAAGAAAGCTCATGGGCGGGTATTCCTGCCAAGTGGCGCTCAAAAAAAATTGGTCCGTTCATGCGGATAAGGCCGAATTCGTAATCTCGGCGATTTAATTTTTTCAGCCGAAATTCGCTGCAATTTTAGCCAATCTGGCGACCTCTGCACAATTTCCACGGGTATCTGCGCAAGGGTTGGCCAAGCGCGGCTGCCACCGGTGAAAACGGGGGAAAATCCGGCCGGCGCTTGCCGGTCAGCGGGTGTTCGTTGACGATATCCGGGGCCGCGGCAGAGCCGTCGGGCGACAGGCCGATGTCGAGAAAAAAAACACGGATCATATAAGTGTCTCCTTATTCTCGCCAAAAATTAAGGCTCTGAGACCGGACGCAAATGCAGTTTTTTGAGCTTCAGGTTCAACACAAGCGTTGATGCGCCGGTGTTTCAGGGGGCTTGCCAGACCACGATGTCCTGGGCGGGAAGGGTGCCTTCTTCGCTTTTTTGCCTGCGGCAGGTGCCGCTCCTTCTATGCCCACCATGCTCCCTGATATTTCTTGGGGCCCGTGTAAAGGAATTGGTTACCATACTTTGTCATTCTTTTGATCGACCGGCAGGCCCCGGCAAGCGCGCTTTATCGCGCATCGCGGGCTTTGGACCGGCCTCGGCGGCAATGTGTCTTGTTGCTCTCCGATTGAGTAATGCGTTTCGGGTAACGAGTATCATGGCGTTTGCAGCAGAAAAATGCAGTCACCCAGCATCTTCAGGCAGGGAGGGCGCGCGGGCCAGGCCATCGTCGCGGTTGCTTGCCGGCGCCACCGTTGTCGGCATTGCCGCCTCCGTCTGGATGATTGCGACCTTCGCGGCGATGCAGGGCATGGGGTCTTCGCTGCCGTCCAGCAAAGGGCCACGGCTGGAGGCTTCGCTGGGGCTCAACCCGATCGTGCACTCGGCCCCGCAGCAGCGCGTCGTGCGCCTTTCCAAATTTTCGCGGCTCACCGTTCTGCCGCGCATGAACCTTCTGGCTCGCGCCGCGCCGCAAAAGAGCCTGGCTGCGATCGCCATGGTCAAGCCTGCCGTGGATTTTGCCGAAAAGACGCAGGTGCTGGCACTTGCGAACGCGGCTGCAGCCAGGGGCGACGCCGTCATCACCGGCTCGACACCGGTGACGGCCAATGCGCTCGTCGAGACCGTTTCTCTGAAGGAGCAGGGCCTTGGCAAGCCATTCAACCTGGTCATGCCGGAACCGGCATCGTCGCTGAACGGCATGCTGCCCGATCTCGGGCCGCTGCCGCAGGCAAAGCCGCGAAGCCTTGCTGAGGCTGCCGGCAAACCTGGCGACAAGCCCGAAAAGCCGGCCGCCAAGGAACTCGCTTACGCCAAGCCCGATTTTCCCATGGACGACGACAACGAGGTTCGCCCGACTTTCCGCGGCAAGAAGGGCGTTGCCTACTACGATATCTCCGCCGGCGTGGTCTACATGCCGAATGGCGAGAAGCTGGAGGCGCATTCCGGCATCGGCAAGATGCGCGACAATCCGGCCTATGTTCATGTGAAGATGAAAGGTCCGACACCGCCCGGCACCTACAAGGTGACGATGCGGGAATCGCTTTTTCACGGTGTTGCCGCCGTGCGCCTGACACCGGTCAATGGCGTCGCGCCGCATGGCCGCGACGGCCTGCTCGCCCACAGCTATCTGCTCAGGAACCGTGGCGATAGCCATGGCTGTGTTGCCTTCGAGGAATATCCGCGCTTCCTGAAAGCCTTCAAGCGCGGCGAAATCAGCCAGATGGTCATCGTCAACAGCATGAAGGGCTTTTCCGCGCCCAAGCGCACCTTCGCATCGCTGTTTTCCAAGGGCGCTTAACAGGGCGCGCTTGACAGGCGCGCGCGCAAACAGGTTCGCTTCGATCACGTGATTGGATGCTGTCCCGGCTGGCCGGGACGCTGAAGAGTTTGGCTCTTTCCCGGTCGCATTTCCTCATTTGCAAGCATCTCACCGGGCGAACGCAAGAGTTCCGCTCGCCGGCGCCTTGCATCGGCGAACTGTTGCTGATGAACCAGGAGACAGTATACTTAATTATGTGCTAATATGCCGGTAATGGGAGGGGGCTATGTTAACTCCTTATCGGTTGAGTGTCGTTGCGTGCGGTTTTCTGGTCTACGGCACACTGCCGTTGAGTGCGGCCGAGTCGATCGGCAAGGCAGTCGAGATCAAGACTGCGGTAACGGGGATGCGAGGTGACCTGTCGATCAACGACCCGGTCTTTCAGGATGAGCGGATACGAACGTCCAAATCCGGCCTTGGCCAGTTTATCTTTCGAGATGGTACCAAGCTCGCCGTTGGATGGGGATCATCCGTGGTTGTCGATAAATTTGTCTTCGACGGCTCCAATTCGGTGAAAAAGCTGACGATCAAGGCGGCAAAGGGCACTTTCCGCTGGGTCAGCGGCAATTCCCGGCACACCGCCTATGAAATTTTGACACCGGCCGGAACGATTGGCGTGCGCGGAACCGCATTCGATTTCTATATCGGCGGTGACGGCACGACGGCCGTGGTGCTGCTCGGCGGCTCGGCCAATTTTTGCGGTGCGGGCGGTTGCCGGGAGCTGACACGGCGCTGCGATTCCGTAGTTGCCAAACGCAGCGGTGCGGTGACCGATGTCCGTAGGGTCGATCGCGGCATCTTCAATACGCTCGGCAATGCAAAGGCGCTGCCCTTCCTGTCGGGCAATCAGAAGCTTTCGGCGAGCGGCGGTTACGGTGGTTGCGGACTTGCCAGAGCGATCAAGGTCAAGCCCGACGAGATCACTCCTCGTCTTCCCAAGCCGCTGCGCGCGCCGATCAAGACGCCGGTCAAGCCCGGCAAGGACCCCAAGCCCGATGATAAACCGCACGAGGACCCCGGAAGATATAAGGATCATCCCGACAGACCGGACGGGCATCATGACAAACCCGACGGATCGCATGGCGATCGCGGCAACCACGATAGACCGCAGGGCGATCCCGGCAAGCATGACGGACAGTCCCATAACGACACAGGCGGTGGCCAGGGCGATAATGACAACCGCAACCAGGGGAACGACAACTAATACCAAGTCTCTCTCATCGGGACTTGGTATTGGGACGCGGGTCGTGCTTTAACCGGGGATTGAACCCGCGCCTAGGCGGAATCCGGGACCTGACGTCCGTCACTCGGCCGGCACGTCATCTTTCTTTGCCGTGACGTGCGAAAAATGTTCTGTCCTGCGCGAGATGCGGCGATAGAAATCGGTCAAGTTGACGGGCAGCCCAGCGGCCTTCAATTTTGCCGCCCGCAGAAGTTTTCGCGTAGCCGCCGATCGGGATGCCAAGGCGTCGATCATCTGAGCGTGGATGGCTTTCAGGTCGCGAAATTCTGACGAGAGGGCGAGCCGTTCATCGCCGACGACGGCGAAGGTCCGGGTCCGGGTGCTTTTGCCTTTGAGGGGCAATGCGCCCGCTTCGAGCAAGGCATATCGTGACGCGAGGTTGGCGGTACTCTCCGACACGAGGATGTCGAAACTGACGTCCTTGCAGGCGGACTCTATGCGCGCGGTAACATTGACTGTGTCGCCCACGGCGGAATAGTTGAAATGCGTCTCGGCACCCATGTTGCCGACGCAGGCGAGCCCGGTATGGATACCGATGCCGATGCCGACGGTATGGGCAGGGCCAAAGCCGAAGGCGTCTTCCGCGTTGAGGCGAGCAAGGGTTTCCCGCATCGCCAGTGCGGCATGGACGGCCTTGGCGGGATGATCGCCGACATCGACCGGTGCATTCCAGAAAGCCATGATCGAATCGCCGATGAACTTGTCGAGCGTGCCTTCGTTGGCGATGACGTGGCGGCTCAGCGCGTCGAGAAACGTGTTGAGGAACCCGACGACGGCGGCCGGCGTCAACCGCTCGCTGAGCTCCGTGAAATTCCTGACATCGACGAACATGACCGTCAATTCCCGATCGTCGCCGCCCAAACGCAATGCGCCCTGGGTATGCTCGATACGGTAGAGCAGCGATGGGGAAAGGTAATGACCGAAGGCAAGCCGAACCTCCCGGCGCTCCCGGTCAATCACCAGGAAGCGGAATGCAGTTGCGGCGAAATGCGTGATGGAGCCGCTGACGATCGGCGCCAGCGGGTCCAGGAGAAGCCCGCCATAGTGGAAGGCGAACCAGGAGGCGGCAAGGGCAAGTGCGGTGATCAAAAGGCCACAGGCCAGCGCGACCGCCGGGCTGACGAATGTGGTCAGGATGACCAGCAGGAATCCCGTCACCGCGATGGACAGGATTTCAAGCCCGTCAGCCCAATCTGGCCGCGACAGAAATTGCCCGGACAGGATCTGCTCGACGATCTGGGCCTGAAGCGAAACGCCGGGAACGTTCTCTCCCAGGGCTGTCGTGCGAATGTCCTGAAGGCCGGCGGCCGATGTTCCGATGAAGACAATACTGCCCTGGATGGCTGCGCTTGTTTCGGGCGAGGGACCCTTTTCGTCCAGTATATTCCGTGCCGAAATGTATCTGTCCGCGCTGTCGGGGGTGACATAGAGCCAGAGTTCTCCAGCCGACGTCACCGGGACGACGAACTCACCGATCTTGATCATCGTAATCGTGTCGGGCACGTCGGGTGCATCGGCCAGAATATAGGTCGATGCCCCTTGCGCCACGCGCAATGCTTCCAGTGCCAGATTGGGATAGAGCTGGTCGCCGTCGCTGAGTAACAGCGGCACGGTTCGCACCACGGCCGACGGATCCCCGGGATTGAGACTGATATGTCCAAGGCCGGCGGCGGCGGCCTCGAACTGGGGCCGAAGCGGCGTCGCGCTGTGAATGCGGGGCGGTGCGTGGAAAGGCGGTTCGCCCGTGAAGGCAAAACCGGCCTTCATTTCCGGTCGAAAGTTTCCCTCGTTTGAAAGCGCAAAGCCCAATATGACGGACCTGTCGGTCATCGACTGCGCGAAGATTTCGTCGTTGTCCGGCAAGTGCTCAAGCAGCGCCGGATCGATACCTGCGACATCGCGAACGACCGTGCGCGGCGAAAGGCGGTCCGGTTCCGAGAAGAGGACGTCGAATGCAATCGCTGATGCGCCCATCTGCGAGAGCCTGTCCACCAGTCTGGCGATCCGATCCCTCGGCCACGGCCACTGGCCGAGCTCACGAAGCGATGCTTCGTCTATATCGACCACACGGACCGGCACGTCCTGAAATGGACGCGGCGCCAGGCGTTGATATTCATCGAACGCCACTTCGCGGGCCTGCCTCATCAGCTGCGGATCGCTTGCCCGCAGGATCGTAAGGGCCGTGACGATCACCAGACCGACAATAACGCCAACTTGCTGCGCACGCGTCATGACTATGCCATCCGCCCCCGAGTCAGCTGAGCCTAACACAAGCAATGACAATGGGGAAAACAGGCGTACCTGACACCGGATGCGCCTGCTTCCGATACAGAGACAGGAGCCGCCTGGACCAGAGGTGTCTGAAGGTTAGGGAATTGCCACCGGAAGCACCGTGCTTTAATCCCATCCATACTCTTTGGAGGCGGCTTGAATGCGAATCAATGCAATCACGAATTGGGCCTACGGCGTTACGGTCGTCCTGACCGTGCTTTCGGGCGGTGCGTTTATCCTTTCGGCCAATAGTGCCGATCAGGAGCGCCTCGCAGTTGAAGAGCATCTCGTGTTCGATACGCTTGCGGAGGAGCTCGCACTTGGAGCCGAAGAGCGAAGCGACGAAGCCCGTCTGTATGTGATGCGCGGTGATGAACGCCATCTGCAAGCATTCCATGGCAGGGAGAGCGAGGAGCGCCGCCGCGAGGCGGCCATCAAGGACGCCCGTGCGCAGGGCGCCTCGCCGGCGGAACTGGCAGCGCTTGCAGAGGTTGAGCAGGACGCCGAGGCGCTGGACAAGATCGAGATTGCCGCAGTCGATATCTATCGCGGCGGCGATCGGGCAACAGCGCAGCAAACCCTCTTTGGTCCTGAACATGAACGCCTCCAGACAGATTTGCTGGACAGTGTCGGGCGATTTCGCGCTCTGGCCAATGAAAGGACGAGTACTGCGCTCAACGACGCACGCTTGAGAAGCGATTGGTTTGGTCTTGTCGCCAAGACAATGCTGGCGTTGACCGCTGCGCTTTTTCTCGGTGTTCTCTATTTCGTTCTCAAGCGGCGCATTGCCATGCCGCTGACGCGCATGACCGGCATCGTGACGCGGCTGGCAAGGCAAGACTACGCCGTGGAAGTGCCGCTCGACCGCCGGCGCGATGAAATTGGCGAGATGAACGAAGCCATCCATATTTTCCGAGCCAGCGGTCTCGAGCGCGACCGGCTGGATGCGGAGCGCCGGCTCGACCAGCAGACCAAGGATCTGATCCTGCAGATGATGCACCGGCTGCAGGCCTGCCAGACGCAGAGCGAACTGGCCGATGTCGTGGCGCGGTTCGCACCGCAGATATTCCCCAATCTTGCCGGCCACCTCTATGTCCTGAACGAAAGCCGGACATCGCTGTCGACTGTCGGAAGCTGGCTCGATCCGCATCAATCGGCGGCATCCTTTGCGTCCAGCACCTGCTGGGGGTTGCGCCGCGGTCGGCCGCATCTGAGCAATCGCGGCCAAGGTGATATTGCCTGCCAGCATCTTGGCGAAAGCGACGTTGCCGGTCTCTGCGTGCCCCTGACGGCGCAGGGAGATACGATTGGGCTCCTTTATTTCGAGGAGCGATCCGATGCGACGGTGCAGGTGGAAACCTCGCGTCTCTATCTCGAATTGATTGCCGAGAATATCGGCCTGGCCGTCGCCAATCTGCAATTGCGCGAGAAGCTGACCCTGCTTGCTGTCCGCGACGCGCTGACGGGATTGTTCAACCGGCGTTGCCTGGATGAGGCTCTCAACCGGCAGGCGCGCGATGAAGCGGCAAATCCGCTGGTCTGCTTGATGATCGACATCGATCATTTCAAACGCTTCAACGATGAATTCGGCCATGATGCAGGCGATGTGGTGATGCAATATGTTGCCCAGATCATCATCGACACGGTGGCGGAGGCCGGCAGCGCCTATCGCTTTGGCGGCGAGGAGTTCGCGGTGCTTCTGCCGGGAATAACCGAGGCGGCCGGTTTCGCCTTCGCTGAACAGCTGAGGACCAGGATCAGCACGGCACCCCTGTCGCATCGCGGCCGGATCCTTGGCTCGGTGGCGGTCTCCATCGGCGTGGCATCGTCTCCTGCTGGCGGAACCGTGCCGACATTGCTGACGCGGGCCGACGCCGCACTCTTGAACGCCAAGGCCGGCGGGCGAAACATGACGGTATCGGCGTCGAAGCTGATCTTGAGCGAGGCGCGGGACCGGGCTTGAATTCCGGTGATCTGGCCTGCGGTAGCGGGCCTTTTCGATCTGAACCTTGCGGCTAAAAACCGGCGAAACGCTGAAGCGTTCGCCTGTAAAAGCAAAAACACTTTCAAAAAAAACGCGTACAGTCAAAAATCACCGGCCCGCTATGGTTTCATGACATGCATTCGGGAGAAATGCATGGAAGCATGAACGAATTCTGGGAGGAGCGGTTTTGCTGCAGAGGAATCTGGAAACGGCGCAGGGTATCAGGCCGGAAGATGAACGGCTGGGTGCAGGTGCAACAGTGGTCTATGGTCTGCAGCACGTGCTGACCATGTATGGCGGCATCGTCGCCGTGCCACTGATCGTCGGCCAGGCCGCGGGACTTTCGCCAGCCGAGATCGGGCTTTTGATTACCGCCTCGCTGTTCGCAGGCGGCCTTGCAACGCTTCTGCAGACGATCGGGCTGCCGTTCTTCGGCTGCCAGTTGCCGCTGGTCCAGGGCGTTTCCTTCGCCAGTGTCGCGACGATCGTTGCGATCTTGAGCGGTGGCGGCGAGGCGGGCGGGCTGCCTGCGGTATTGGGCGCCGTCATGGTGGCGTCGCTGGTCGGCTTGCTGATCACGCCGGTCCTGTCGCGAATTACAAAATTCTTTCCGCCGCTGGTCAATGGCATCGTCATCACCACGATCGGGATGACGCTGATGCCGGTGGCGGCCAACTGGGCGATGGGCGGCAACCGCAATGCGCCTGATTTCGGCAGCGTGTCCAATATCGGCCTTGCGGCACTGACGCTTGTTGTCGTGCTTTTGCTGAGCAAGGTCGGCAATGCCTCGATTTCCAGGCTTTCCATCCTGCTTGCGATGATCATCGGAACGATGGCCGCCGCGGTCTTCGGCATGGCAGATTTTTCCAGAGTTGGCGCGGGGCCCTTTGTCGCCCTGCCGTCGCTGTTTCACTTCGGTTTGCCGGTGTTTCATCTGGCCGCAATTATCTCGATGTTGATCGTCGTGATGGTCATCCTCGTCGAGACCTCGGCCGATATTCTCGCGGTCGGTGAAATCATCGAGACGAAGGTGGATTCCAAGCGGCTCGGCAACGGCTTGCGCGCCGACATGCTGTCGAGCCTGATCGCACCGGTGTTCGGCTCGTTCACACAGAGCGCCTTTGCCCAGAATGTCGGGCTGGTGGCGGTGACGGGGGTGAAGAGCCGGTATGTCGTGGCGGCAGGCGGCCTCATCCTGGTGACGCTCGGGCTTTTGCCGGTGATGGGACGGGTGATTGCGGCCATTCCGCCGTCTGTTCTCGGCGGCGCCGGCATCGTTCTGTTCGGCACGGTGGCCGCAAGCGGCATCCGGTCGCTGTCCAAGGTCGATTACAACAACAACATGAACCTGATCATCGTCGCGACCTCGCTCGGCTTCGGGATGATCCCGATTGCTGCGCCGCAGTTCTACCATCAGTTCCCGGCCTGGTTCGAGACGATCTTCCATTCCGGCATCTCGTCCTCGGCGATCATGGCCATTTCGCTCAACCTGTTGTTCAATCACTTCAGGACGGGCAATTCGGACCAGCAGTCGGTGTTTGTGGCGGGAACGGAGCGCAGCCTGCGCTACCAGGACATTTCCGAATTGCACGACGGCGATTATTTCCAGGGTGGCAAGATCTATGACGCCAAGGGCAATGAGGTGCCGATTGTTGCCCAGCCGGGGCGGGCGCACGGGCACTAAATGGGTCCGTATACCTATCGCTGCGCATAAGGGGAAGGGCGTGGTTTTGGACCACACCCGCCGACGTGGATCCTCGGGTCAAGCCCGAGGATGACGGAGTGGAGGATTGGCTGCGGAATGCCTGGCTACGGAATGCTTGGCTCCGGGATGTTTGTTAGCCTGGTGCCCTGTGGAAGTGGTTCTCCGATCTTTCTCGGTCAGTCCCCGAGGTCGTCATCCTCGGGCTTGACCCGAGGATCCACTCCCAAGCATCATCACGGCCATGGCGGGCTATGTTTACATCGTCGCAAACCACAAGCGAGGAACGCTTTACATCGGCGTGACTTCCGATCTGGAGCGCCGCATTTTTGAACATCGCGAAGGCACGACCCCTGGCTTCACCGCCAAATATGGTTGCAAACAACTCGTCTGGTACGAAGAGCATCTATCGATCGGCACGGCGATCCAACGCGAAAAATCGCTCAAGCGGTGGTATCGGCAGTGGAAGATCGAATTGATCGAGGCGATGAACCCGGTCTGGCGGGATCTCTATTACGAGCTTTGGTAGGCTTGGGAGTGGATCCTCGGGTCAAGCCCGAGGATGACGGAGGGGAGGGATGCGCGGTTTAAAGTGGGACACCTCCAGTTTCTGGGTGTCTTGCGACTTTGCTGACCCCAAAAGGTCGTCATCCTCGGGCTTGACCCGAGGATCCACTCCCAGGCCGACCCGTTCCTCACACCCTTTCCACAAACCCGTCCAGCACCCGCTTCTGCCCCGCCCGGTCGAAATCGATCGTCAGCTTGTTCCCCTCGATCCCGGCAATGTTGCCGTTGCCGAACTTGATGTGAAACACCCGGTCGCCGACAGCGAATTTCGAGGGTTCGTCGATCTTGGACTTGGCGATCAGTTCGCCGTCGATGGTGCGGGCCTTGGGGCCTGACTCGCCGTAGCCGATGCGGTCGATGGAAACGCCGGAACGGTTGCCCCAGTTGTCGCGGGTGGCGTCGGTCTTGTTGGCCTGGGCGCGTTTCCAGCCCGGGGTGGAATAGGTATTGGCGAAGGGTTCCTGCTTGTCGAAGCGGGATTGGCCGTAGCCGCCGCGATTATAGCCGCCATAGGACTGTTCGGCTTCCGAGACCTCGACATGGGCGGTCGGCAGCTCGTCGAGGAAGCGCGAGGGCAGGGTCGATTGCCACAGGCCATGAATGCGGCGGTTGGAGACGAACCAGATGTGGCAGCGGCGTTTTGCACGCGTCAGCCCGACATAGGCGAGGCGGCGCTCTTCCTCAAGACCCGAGCGGCCGCCTTCGTMGAGCGCGCGTTGATGTGGAAACAGGCCTTCCTCCCAGCCGGGCAGGAAGACGGTTTCGAATTCGAGACCCTTGGCCGAATGCAGCGTCATGATCGAGACGGCGTCGAGCTCGGCATTCTGCTCGACATCCATCACCAGCGCGATGTGTTCGAGGAAACCGCGCATGCTCTCGAACGCTTCCATCGAGCGGATCAGTTCCTTCAGGTTTTCCAGCCGTCCGGGGGCTTCGGCCGATTTGTCGTTCTTCCACATGTCCGTATAGCCGGACTCTTCGAGGATAATTTCGGCAAGCTCGGTATGCGGTGTGGTTTCAAGCAGGCCCTGCCAGCGCTGGAACATGGTGACGACGTCGAACAGCGACTTGCGGGGCTTGGCCTTCATCTCGTCGGTTTCGATGATATCGGCAGAGGCCGCCAGCATCGGGATGTCGCGCTTGCGGGCATAGTCGTGCAGGGCACGCACTGTGGTATCACCGAGGCCGCGCTTGGGGGTATTGACGATGCGCTCGAAGGCCAAATCGTCGGCCGGCTGGCAGACGAGGCGGAAATAGGCGAGCGCATCGCGGATTTCGAGACGCTCGTAAAAGCGCGGGCCGCCGATGACGCGGTAATTCAAGCCGAGCGTGACGAAACGGTCTTCGAACTCGCGCATCTGGAAGGAGGCGCGCACCAGGATCGCCATGTTGTTGAGCGGGTGCTTGGTGCGCTGGAGCTGTTCGATCTCCTCGCCGACGGCGCGGGCTTCTTCCTCCGAATCCCAGGCGGCGTGCACCTGCACCTTGTCGTCGTTGGGGTCGATGCGGTCGGTGAACAACGTCTTGCCGAGGCGGCCTTCATTATGGGCGATGAGATGGCCGGCCGCACCGAGAATGTGCTCGGTGGAGCGGTAGTTGCGCTCAAGCTTGATCACCTTGGCGCCGGGAAAATCTTTCTCGAAGCGCAGGATGTTGTCGACCTCGGCGCCACGCCAGCCGTAGATCGACTGGTCGTCGTCGCCGACGCAGCAGACGTTCTGCGGCACGCCCTTCGGCCGCTGCGCCAAGAGTCTCAGCCACATGTACTGGGCGGTGTTGGTGTCCTGATATTCGTCGACGAGAATATAGCGGAACTTGTCGTGATACTCGCGCAGCACATCCGGATTGGTGCGGAACATGCGGATCGGATGCAGCAGGAGATCGCCGAAATCGCAGGCATTCAGCGTCATCAGCCGGGCCTGATAGGCGGCATAGAGTTCGCGGCCCTTGCCGTTGGCAAACGAGCGGGCGTCACCTTCGGGGATATCGGCGGGGCCAAGCCCCTTGTTCTTCCAGCCGTCGATCATCTGGGCGAACTGCTTGGCCGGCCAGCGCTTGTCGTCGATGCCATCGGCCTGGATCAGCTGCTTGACCAGGCGCACGACATCATCGGTATCGAGAATGGTGAACGAGGATTTCAGGCCAACCAGTTCGGCATGGCGGCGCAGAAGCTTGACGCCGATCGAGTGGAACGTGCCCATCCACGGCATGCCTTCGACGGCGCCGCCGACGAGAACGCCGACGCGCTCCTTCATCTCGCGGGCCGCCTTGTTGGTGAAGGTGACGGCGAGGATTTGTGAGGGAAAGGCGCGGCCGGAGGCAAGGATGTGGGCAATGCGGGTGGTGAGCACGCGGGTCTTGCCGGTGCCGGCGCCGGCCAGCACCAGAACCGGGCCGTCGAGCGTTTCCACCGCTTCGCGCTGTTCCGGGTTGAGGCCGGAGAGATAGTCGGGCGCGCGGTGCTGGTCGCGGGCTGCCATGGCGCGCGCGGCGATGCCGCCGATAGGCGCAGGCGGGGCCGGCTGCGGGCTCACGCCACGCTGCGGGCGCGGCGCCGGTTCCTCGTCGAAGAAGGGGATATCGTCAAATCCATTGCTCATGCGGCTCAATGTAGTGATTCGGAGCCGAAAGGCCAGAATTCCGTTCTGCTTTTATTCCATAAAGTCCAGCTTCTTTGTGGAGACAACCGTTTTTCCGCCGCGATCAGGGCCGATCATCGGCATTGAAGACGGGATCGACGGGGAGCTGCAGGGCCGTCGCCAGCTGGTTGGTCTTGGCGGCAAGCGCAATGACGCGCAAGAGATCGGCGTGCTGCTCTGACGTCATGCCCTTGGCTTTGGCGGCCGCCGTATGCGAATGGGCGCAGTAGCCGCAGCCATTGGTGACGGAAACGGCGATGTAGAGCATTTCCTTGACGAGAGGATCGAGCGCCGACGGCGTTGCCATCACGGATTTCACCTCCGCCCAGGTCGTTTCGAGCAGGTCGGCGTCGAAGGCGAGATAGTGCCACATGTTGTTGATGAAATCGGATTTGCGGGTGGCGCGGATATCGTCGAAGACGGTTTTCACGCGCGGATTGGTCTCCGGGTCCTGATGTCTGGCGATGGTGCTCATGGGGTCCTCCAATCGCCTGAAGGTAGGGCCGCGAAGGCGTCGTGTCGAGCACCCGTGAGGGCTCAAGGAGCCGAAAAAAGCTTTTGTTACAATTGCGTAATGATGGCATTCTGGCATTGCCTGCAATGCAGCAAAAAGGGATAGTTGCCGGCAATGACGGGTTTCGCGCGCCACCCTGGCCGAAACACGCCTTCATCAATTTGGAGTTTTGCATGCGGCTTTGGAAGCAGCTTCTGATCTGCCTGGTCATTCTCGTCGTCGGCCTTGGCGTCTGGGTTCGCTTCGTGCCGGGTGCCGGTGCGATGCTGGCAAAGGCCGGCGTGCCTCAGCAGCTGCTGGCCTATGCCGCAAAACCGGCGGATGGCGCCAAACAGGGCGAGGGGCAGGGCCAGGGCGGCCAGAACCAGGGCGGGCGTGGCCAGGGCGGCGGTGCACCGCTGGTCGTTACGCAACCGGCCGATACCGCCGTCGTCAACGACCGGCTGAATGCCATTGGCAATGGCGAGGCGATCCTTTCGGTCAGCGTTACGCCGCTTGCGACCGGCAATCTGACGGAAATTCTGGTGAAGTCCGGCGACCTCATCGAAAAAGGGCAGATCATCGCCCGTCTGGACAGCGACGAGCAGAAGATTGCCGCTGCCCAGGCGAAAGTCGCCGTTGACAGCGCCCGTGAAAAGGTCGAGCGCAATCGCAGGCTCGGCAATGCCGTGTCGGTCGCAATCCTGCGCGAAGCCGAATTTGCCATGCAGGCGGCCGAACTGGCACTGCAGACCGCGGAACTGGACCTGAAGCGCCGCGATATCGCCGCCCCCTCCGGCGGTATTGTCGGCATCATCACTGCCCATCCCGGCGACTATGTCACCACGTCGACGCCGATCGCCGTGGTCGATGACCGCTCGCAGATTCTCGTCGATTTCTGGGTGCCGGAGCGGTTTTCCACCAAGGTCACGGTTGGCCAGGATATCTCCGCCACGGCAATTGCGCTGCCAACCTCTGAGCTTTCGGGCGTCATCGACGCCGTCGACAACCGTGTCGATCAGGCGAGCCGCACACTCAGGGTACGGGCGCGGATCGACAATCCCGACGATACGCTGCGGGCCGGCATGTCGTTTTCCGTTTCCGTGCGGTTTCCTGGCGATCACTATCCGACGGTCAATCCGCTGGCGATCCAGTGGAGCGCCGATGGCTCCTTCGTCTGGCGTGTCGAGGCGGAAAAATCGCAGAAGGTTCCGGTCAAGATCATCCAGCGTAATTCCGACAAGGTGCTGGTTGACGCACAGCTTGCCAAGGGCGACGCCGTGGTGATCGAAGGCCTGCAAAGATTGCGCGACGGCGGCACGGTTCGTCTCGTCGGCGAGCAGCGACAGCTGAAACAGGAGCCGCAGCCGGGCGGCGCTGAGCAGAAGGTCTCCGAGGCGGAGGCCAAGAAATGAGCGGCGGCTCCGAGCACACGGGCCCTGGCCGCACAGCCGGTTTTACGGCGCTTTTCATCCGCCGGCCGATTCTCGCGCTGGTGGTCAATACGCTGATCATCGTCGCCGGTCTCGCCGCGTTGAACGGCATCGAGATCCGTGAGCTGCCGCAGGTCGACCAGCTCGTCGTTTCCGTCAACACGACCTTCGATGGCGCTTCGCCGGAAACGGTGGACCGCGAACTGACCTCGGTGATCGAGGGAGCGGTGTCGCGGGTGCAGGGCATCAAGGATATCTCCTCGACCTCGCAATATGCCCAAAGCCGCGTCACGCTGCAGTTTTCCGATACGACCGATATCGGCCAGGCATCCAACGATATTCGCGATGCGCTCGGGCGCGTCACCAATCAGTTGCCCGACGATGCCGACGAACCGCGCATCGTGAAAGCCGATGCCGACAGCCAGCCGATCATGCGGCTGGCGCTGACGTCGGATACGCTGTCGATGGAAGACCTGACGCTGCTGGCGGAAAACGAGATCACCGACCGGCTGGCCGCCGTCGAGGGCGTCGCCGACGTGCAGATCAACGGCGACCAGGAAAAGATATTCCGCATCGACATCAACCAATCGAAGCTTGCCAGCCGCGGCCTGACAGTTGCCAATCTGCGCGCCGGACTTGCCAGCGCATCGATGGACGTGCCGGCGGGCTCGCTGACCAGCGCCAACCAGGACATTTCGGTGCGCGCCACCGCCGACCTGCAGACGCCGGAGCAGTTCGAAAACCTGATTCTTGGCGACAATGTGCGCCTTGGCGACATCGCTACCGTGACGCTCGGCCCGGATATCGGCACCTCGTCGTTGCGCTCGGACGGGCGTCAGGGCATCGGTCTTGGCATCATCCGGCAGGCGCAGTCCAATACGCTCGACATTTCTGAAGGTGTGAAAAAAGCTGTTGAGACCATCGCCGAAATCCTGCCGGAGGGAACGCAGCTCAAGGTTACCAGCGACGACGCGGTGTTCATCGAAGGCGCCATCCACGAGGTGGAAATCGCGCTGGCCGCTTCCGTGCTGATCGTCACCCTGGTCATCTACATGTTCCTGCTCGACTGGCGGGCGACACTCATCCCGACGCTGACCATGCCGATTGCGCTGGTCGGTACCTGCGCGGCGATCTATCTTGCCGGTTTCTCGATCAACATCCTGACGCTGCTGGCGATCGTTCTGGCGACGGGGCTTGTGGTCGACGACGCGATCGTGGTCCTGGAAAACATCGTGCGACGGCGTGGCGAGGGCATGGGGCCGCGTGCCGCCGCCGTGCTCGGCACGCTTGAAGTGTTCTTCGCCGTCATTGCGACAACGGCGACGCTTGCTGCCGTGTTCGTGCCTTTGTCGTTCCTGCCGGGCCAGACGGGCGGGCTGTTCCGCGAGTTCGGCTTCGTGCTGGCCTTCGCCATTCTCCTGTCCGCCTTCGTGTCGCTGACGCTGTGCCCGATGCTGGCGTCGCGCATGCTGAAACCCCATGGCGAAAATCACGGCCACACCGGCATCATGCGCCGGATCGGCGCTTTTGCCGCCGGGTTTTACCGGCGAACGCTGCGGGCCTGCCTCAATTCGCCATTGGTGGTCTTCACGGTCGCCATCATGGTGACGGCTGCCGGTGCCGGTGCCTTCACGCTGTTGAAATCGGAGCTGACGCCGACCGAGGATCGTTCGCGTATTATGGTCCGGATCCAGGCGCCGCAGGGCGTTTCGCTGGAATATACCCAGGCCCAGATGCGCCGCGTCGAGGATGGATTGAAGCCGCTGGTCGACAACGGCGAGATTGCCAATGTCTTTTCGGTTTCCGGTCAGGGCGGATCGGTCAATACCGGCTTCATGGTGCTGACGCTCGCCCCTTGGAGCGACCGCGACCGCACGCAGCAGCAGATCTCTGCCGATATCACCCGGATAACCGCGAATATTCCCTCGATCCGCGCCTTTCCGATCCAGCCGAACAGCCTTGGCATTCGTGGTGCCGGCAATGGCCTGCAGGTGGCGCTTGTTGGCAACGACTATGCCAAACTCGGCGATGCCGCCTCAAAGCTGGTGCGGCAGATGGAAGACAGCGGCCGCTTCGAGAACGTCCGCCTGAACTATGAGGCCAACCAGGCCCAGCTCTCGGTGACGATCGACCGCGAACGCGCGTCCGATCTCGGTATCGATATCGCCGGTCTGTCGGCAGCACTGCAGGCGATGCTCGACGGCAACAGCGTGCTCGATGTCTATGTCGAGGGCGAATCCTATCCCGTCAAGCTGTTGTCGACGACCAATCCGGTCAATGACCCGACCGACCTGCAGAATATTTTCCTGAAGACCGGCGACGGCAAGATTGTGCCGATGTCGACCATCGCTTCGGTCGAGGAAAAGGCTGTTGCGCCGCAATTGTCCCGGCAATCCCAGCTTCGCTCCGTTTCTCTGTCGGCGGGCCTGACCTCCGGTCTCGCACTGGGCGACGCTCTCACGATGGTGGAGCAGATGGCCGAACCGCTCTTGCCGCCCGGCTCGCGTGTCGTGCCGCTGGCCGAAGCTGCGACGCTGAACGAGAATGCCAATGGCCTCTTCGTCACCTTCGGCTTTGCCCTCGTCATCATCTTCCTGGTGCTGGCGGCGCAGTTTGAAAGCCTGATCAGCGGCCTGATCATCATGTCGACCGTGCCGCTGGGGCTTGCCTGCGCAGTGTTCGCGATGCTTTTGACCGGCAATACCCTCAATATCTACAGCCAGATCGGGCTGGTGCTGCTGGTCGGCATCATGGCCAAGAACGGCATCCTGATCGTCGAGTTCGCCAACCAGCTGCGTGATCGCGGCGAGGACCTGCGTTCGGCGATCGAGAACGCGGCGAATATCCGCCTTCGACCGGTGATGATGACGATGATCGCCACCATCACCGGCGCGGTACCGCTGGTGCTGGCGAGCGGTGCTGGCGCTGAGGCCCGCATTGCACTCGGCGGGGTGCTGGTCGGCGGTCTCGGGCTTGCAACCGTCGTCACGCTCTACCTGACGCCGGTCGCCTATCTGGTCATTGCGCGTTTCACCAAGCCGCATGTTGATGAGGAGCGGCGGTTGCAGCGCGAGATGCAGCATGCCGCGACGCTGCAGCTGGCGGAGGCTGCGGAATAGCTTTGGCGGCGACGGCGTTCGCGTTCGCCGCCGTCCGTTTTCCTCCCTCCCGAACCCATTCGCACAGTCTGTTCGCCCTGTGTCCGGACTGTCTCACTTTGTCGCAATTCTTTGCTAAACCCGTCGTGTAGCAGATGAGGTTCTGGACAAAGTGATTCCGATTTGCACAGTAGAGCGTTGAAATCTAAGAATTTCCGCGACGCTAGGCGGCGGTTCGGGGGAGGCATATGGCATTGAAGGCGATCAGGGCGGGCATCCGCAACGAAACCGGCATAGCAGCCGCTCTACGGCTGTTGGGCGAGCGGTTTGGCGATCGCTTCCAGACCGGCGAGGCTATCCGCGCCCAGCATGCGCATACGACCACCTATATTCCCGCACAGCTTCCCGACGGCGTCGTCTACCCGGATGACACCGCCGAGGTCGAGGCGATCGTCGCCATTGCCAGTGAACATGGCGTTCCGCTGATCGCTTTCGGCACCGGCTCGTCGCTGGAAGGCCATGTCAACGCACCGCATGGCGGCATCAGCGTCGATATGAGCCGCATGGACAAGGTGCTGGAGGTCAATGCCAGCGATTTCGACTGTACCGTCCAGCCGGGGATCACCCGGGAAGCGCTGAACATCTATCTGCGCGATACCGGCCTGTTTTTCCCGATTGACCCGGGCGCCAACGCCTCGATCGGCGGCATGGCCTCCACACGGGCTTCCGGCACCAATGCGGTGCGCTACGGCACGATGAAGGACAATGTGCTGGCGGTGACTGCGGTAACGGCGGGGGGCAAGGAAATCCGAACGGCCCACCGCGCCAAGAAATCATCGGCCGGCTACGATCTCACCCGTTTGTTCGTCGGGGCTGAAGGCACGCTTGGCATCCTGACGTCGATCACGCTTCGGCTGCAGGGCATTCCCGAACTGATCGCCGGTGGCGTTTGCTCGTTTCCATCGGTGGGCGACGCCTGCAACACGGTGATCCTGACCATCCAGTCGGGCATTCCGGTGGCGCGCATAGAATTGCTCGATGCCTTGCAGATGAAGGCGAGCAATGCCTATTCGGGGCTGACCTTTCCGGAAGCGCCGACGCTGTTTGTCGAGTTTCATGGAAGCGCGGAGAGCGTCGCGCTGCAATCGAAGCAGTTCGCCGAGATCGCCGCCGAATTCGGCGGTTCCGAATTCAAGTGGACTGCCAACACCGAAGAGCGGAACGCGCTGTGGAAGGCGCGGCACAACGCCTATTGGGCACAGAAGAGCCTGGCGCCGGGGCTGGCCATTCTGTCCACCGATGTCTGCGTGCCGATCTCGCGGCTTGCCGATTGCGTCGAGGCGACGCATGAGGATATTGCCGCGCACGGGCTGATCGCGCCGATCGTCGGTCACGCGGGAGACGGCAATTTCCATGTCGGGCTGTTGTTCGACGACAAGGACGATGCCGATATTGCCAAGGCGGAGGCCTTTGTCGCGCGGCTGAATGGCCGGGCGCTGGAGATGGATGGAACCTGCACCGGCGAACATGGCATCGGCCAGGGCAAGATGCCGTTTCTTCAAGACGAACTCGGTGATGCGCTCGATCTGATGCGGCAGGTGAAGCGGGCACTTGATCCCGGCAATATCTTCAATCCCGGCAAGATTTTTGCCATGTGAAAACGATGGGTGGGTGTTAAGGAGTGGTAGGCGCTAAGAGGCGCGTTATCGTCAGCGGTCGAATGGGATAGGATTTTCAACTGGTGCTTTCGCGAATTCTGGTCTTTGTCGGTGGTCTTCTGGTCGTGGCGCTGTTTGCCGCGCTGATTGCCCCGCTGTTCGTGGACTGGACGGATTTCCGCAAGGACTTCGAGCGTGAGGCGAGCCGGATCATGGGCAAGCCGGTGGTCGTTCACGGAAGCGTCGATGCCCGCCTGATTCCGTTTCCTTCGGTAACCCTCAATGACGTGCGTGTCGGCCAATCCGAAACGGGCGAGCCGCTGATCCAGGTCGAGCACTTCAAGATGAATGCCGAGCTTGCGCCATTCCTCTCCGGCGAAGCCCTGATCTTCGACATGCGGCTGGAGAAACCCAAGGCGAAGATCAGGCTTTTGCCCGACGGCACGCTCGATTGGGCGCGGGGGCGCAAGGCGTCGATACCGGCCAAGACCGTGATTCTGGAAAACGTCGCCATCACCGGCGGCCAGATCGATTTCATCGACGAGCAGACCGGCCGGACCCGGCGCGTCACCGGGCTTGAGGCCGATCTTTCGGCCCGCTCGCTTGCCGGTCCCTGGAAGATGGAAGGCCGCGCGGCGCTGGACGGCGAAGCCGGCAGTTTCGCCTTTTCCAGCGGCGAGGCTGACGAAACCGGCACGCTTGGACTGCGCTCGCGGCTGACGCCTGACAAGCGGCCCTTCGGCGTGGAACTCGACGGCGATCTGAAGATCGTCGATTTCAAGCCGGTCTATCAAGGCAAGTTCACGCTTACGGAAAACAAGCCGGCGGAGGCACAGAAGACGCAGGACAAATCGGCCGCCCTGCGGGTGACGGGCGGTTTCGAGCTGACCAATGAACGCATTCGCGTTCCTGATTACCGGCTGGAAATCGGCCCGAAGGACGATCCCTATCTGGTGACCGGTGAGGCGACGCTGGATACCGGCAAGGAACAGGAGTTCCTGCTTCTGGCCGATGGCCAGCAGATCGACGTCAGCCGTATCGGCAATGCAGGTGCTGCCGGCAAGACCGGTCGCGATCCTGCGCTTTCGGTGCGGCAGAGACTTGCGGCGATCACGGCGATCGCAGCCGACATTCCGATCCCGCAAGTACCCGGCCGGGCGAGCCTGAAACTGCCTGCAATCGTCATCGGCGATACGACCGTGCGCGACGTCCGGCTCGATCTGCGGCCCGACGGGGTGGGCTGGATGGTCGACAATGCCGTGGCACAACTTCCCGGCCGTACCCAGTTCGAGGCCAAGGGCCGGCTGCAGCTGAGCGGTGTGCGTGCCTTTCGTGGCGAGATGCTTGTTGCCTCCAACCAACCCTCGGGGCTGGCGACCTGGCTTGCAGGCTCTGTCGATCCGGCGATCCGCAAATTGAAGACCGCCGGTTTTTCAGCGACGGTGAACCTGACGGATACGCTGCAGCAGTTCGAGCGGCTGGAGGTGGCAGCGGGGCCTGCTGTCCTGCGTGGCCGGATCGAGCGGCAGGCCCTGGACGGCGTGCCGCCAAACCTGTCGCTGCAGCTCAAAGGCAACAGCATCGATCTGGAAGCGTTGCAGGCGCTGGCCGGACTGGTGGCCGGCGATGCCTCCAGCGCGACGCTTCTGTCGCACACGATCGCGGCGGACCTTTCGGCCGAAAAATTCTCCGCTTTCGGCGAGGATGCCAGCGACGTGCAGCTGGTGGCGACCCTGAAGAACGGCCAGCTGCAGGCCGAGCGCGTATCGATCGGCAATATCGCAGGCACGCAGCTTGCCTTGTCCGGACGGATGAGCGGCGAAATGACCGCGCCGGTGATTTCGGCCAAGATGAAGCTCGCATCTCCCGATCTTACCCCCTTTCTGACGATGATCGAACGCCATGCCGCGGCCCATCCGGCGCTGGAGCGGCTGGTGAAGAGCGGCTCCTATTACAGCAACGCAGCACTGGACCTGACGCTGTCTGCCGGCAGCCAGGACGGCAAGGCGCCAGTTACGTTCGGCATTCTCGGTTCGGCCAACGGCACCAAGATCGCCGCCAATTATCAGGCGCCCGACATTGCAAAGGCGCTCGCCGGGCAAGGCATCCTGCTCGAAGCCACGATGGAGAACCCATCGACGCCGGTTCTCTTCGGCCAGCTCGGTTTTGATCCCCTGCCGTTCGATGCCGATGAGAACGCCATCCTGTCGGTGAAGCTTCAGGGCACCGACGGCCAGAAGGCGAATGCTGGCCTTACGTTCACGACAGCACGCACATCATTTTCGGCGAATGGCGACATCGATCTTTCGCGCGATAATTTTCTATCCGGCCAATCGAAGATTTCGCTCGAAAGCCAGGATTTCGAACCGTTCCTGCTGTTGCAGGGGATCGGCCTGCCGCAAATGGGGACCGGCCTGCCGCTGGCGCTGAAGGCGGATATTGCAACGACGGCCGACGCCGTGACCTTGTCGGGCATCGAAGGCAAGGCGGACGGCAACGCATTTTCCGGCACGTTTGCGGTCGACCGGAAAACACCCGGCAAGGCGACTGGCCAAATTGCCCTCGACACGCTTGATCTGGCCTGGATCGGCGAGGGGATACTCGGCGCCGTGCAGGATGCGGCAAGCGGCGACTTGTCTGTCTTGCCTGTGGTTCAGCCGGCCTGGAGCGGGCTCGATGTGGCTGTCGATATTTCCGCCAAGCGGTTCTGGCCCGGCGTCTATGGCGCCGTATCCGGCATGTCCGGCAAGCTTGCCTGGAAGGGTGACCAGATTTCGATCGATACGATTGCCGGCAGCTGGCTGGGTGGCAAGATCGAGGGGCGTCTGCTGCTTGGCAATGGCGATGGCTCCGGCTTCTTCCAGACGCGGCTCGACCTGAAGGACGGCGATCTTGGCGCTGCGGTTTGGAAGACCGGCGGAGCGGCCGTTGCCGAGGGGAAATTTGACCTGACGCTTGCCGTCGAGGCGTCCGGAAAGACGGCGCGGGCCATGGTCGAATCGGCAAGCGGCTCGGGTACGGCAACGCTGCGCGACACCGTTGTGAATGGTCTGAACAGCGCTGCGCTGCCGGATATCTTGGCGGCAGCCGATCGCATCGAAGGCGATATTACGCCGGAATCGGTCAAACCGTTGGCGCAGAAGGCCGTATTGTCGGGGCAGACGGCGCTTGGCGGCGTAACGGTGCCGTTCAGCATTGCGGGCGGGACATTGCGGGCCCAGAACGTTACCGCCGCCGATGCCGCCGCCGGGCTGTCCGGAAGTCTGGAAATCAGCTTTCCGGATGAGCGGATGAACGCCGGCGTCGCGGTCGATTTCCGTCCGGGCGAGGAGGCGCTGACCGGCGCAGAGGCGCAGGTGAGCCTTGACTATGCGGGGCTCCTGCATGCGCCCGGCCTGACGTTCGACGTAACCGACCTGTCGAATTTCCTGTCGCTCAGGGCTTTCGAGCGTGAGCGCCGCCGTGTCGAGACGCTGCAGGCAAACGTGCTTGAAAAGCAAAGACTGCGCCGCGAAGTGGCGTTGTACAAGGCTAACGCGATCGAGCGCGAGGCGGCGCGCCTGCGGGCTGCGGAAGAACAGCGCCGGCGCGCGTTAGCTGCCAAGGAGGCCGCGCGGCAAAAGGCGGAAGCTGACGCCAGGGCGCTGGCAGAGAAGAAAGCGGCAGACGAGGCTGCGGCTGCCAATGCCGCCGAAGAAGCCGTGCGAAAAGCCGAAGAACAGAAAAACCAGGGCCTGTTGCCGTTCGACCCGACCGGCGGCGTGGTACGGGGCGGGGAGTTGAGCGCGCCGCAGGGTGCCGGCCAGAAATCGGTCATCCAGACCCCGCAGCAAGGGCTTAATTTTGAAGTCCTGCCGGGGGTCCGGCCGCAGTAGACTTTTTCAAAGGCGCTGGCATCACGGCACAGATGCCGTGCTCAAGGGCTGCTGCAGCCGCGCATCATTCATGACGTGCAAAGGTCGCTGCAGCATCTTTGATCCAGGTCAGGACATGGACTCTCAGCGCAGATGAAAGATTGCTGTCGGCTGGACGCCCGTCGTCGATCTCGGCGATGAGTTGTGCAAGCGGGATCTGGCGGATCTCGGCGATCGCCTTCAGCTCCTGCCAGAACGGCTCCTCCAGCGAAAAGCTGGTGCGGTGGCCGTGCAGCGTCGCTGAATGCTTGCGGATCACATGCGCCTCAGATCACAATTGCGCCTCAGAATATGAATCACCTTGATCTCAAAGTGATTCCGGAAATCGGTCTTATCTATTGATTTTAAAATGACTTATTGGCTTTTGGCAGGCGCGGCGCTTACTTCCCGTCGTCCGGGGTAACCGGCGGCGTCTCGCGCCGGCCCTGGTCGAGCGCTTTGCTGGCCTTGTCGTTGAGCGTTTGGGTCAGCTGTTTTTCGGCTTTTGTCCGCCCGAAGGATATGCGGTTCTGATCCGCCGTCCGGTCCTTCTCCGCCCGCGCCTTCTGCTTGCGGAACTGACGGAGATTGACGATGTCGCCGGTCATGATGAGCCTGTCGGACGTTTCGTTTTCAGTTCTTCTTGCGGAAGGAATCCAGCGAAACCACCGAGCCGCCTTCCTTCTTGCCGTCATCGCCGGATTTGCCGGACGCTTCGGTTTCCGGTTCGCCGGATTTTTCCGCCGTCGCGACCGGATAGGCGGTGATTTCGGCGGTTTCTTCCTCCTCAACGGCGGCGACATCGAACTCAAGCTCGAAATTGACGGACGGATCGTAAAAGCCGCGGATCGCGTTGAATGGGATCACCAGCTTTTCCGGCGTGTCGGAGAAAGACAAACCGATTTCGAACAGCGTGTCGGTGACCTTCAGATCCCAGAACTGGTGCTGCACGACGATTGTCATCTGCTCGGCGTATTTGGCCTTCAGATGCTGGGAAATGCGCACGCCGGGTGCGCCGGTGAGAAAGGTGATGAAGAAATGATGATCGCCAGGAAGGGCACCGGTGGCTGCGACTTCGATCAGGACCTTGCGAATGACGCTGCGAAGCGCATCCTGCGCCAGAATGTCGTAGCGGATATGGTCTTGGCCCATAAGATCCCCGTCTTTCTTGTAACTCAACTTTGTCACACTTATGCCATTTGCTCTGTACGCAGGAAAGTCCTGACATACGAGTCATTTGTGCATCATCTATAGACCATTTCAAGGCGATCGAGAAGGCGACCTCGGTGGAGAGACGGTGGCGTCGGGGAGAGAGAAGTGGAGGTTTCTGTTGCCAGGTACCTCCGAACCCCGCCTTACGGTGCGAACCGCAAGGGCTTGATTTGAAGTGTCACACTGCGATTAAGCAGCGAGACGAGCTTCCGCATAGTTGTCGTTTGCAACTACAATTTTAGCCCGATAACGGTGGTACAATGCCGAGCAAAAAGTCGATCTTTACGCCCTTGTCGATCCTATTTCGCCCCCATCAAAAGCCGGTCTGTCATGCCTGACATAAAGCCGTTTTCGACCGGTTTTTGGTGGAGGCGCCGGGTACCGCCCCCGGGTCCAATAGGTTTATTTCATCGCCTGTTTATCGCCATAGCCGCCCGAAGACGGCAACTGTCATATAGGTCTTAAACCGCGCCAAGAAAAGGGCCTTTTCGAAAATACAATCAGGGCTTGGTGCTCATCCGGGGCGGATGGGTCTTGACATGCTCGCCAAGCGTGAAAAAACTCGTGTGATGCAGCTTTCATCAGGAAAGGTGCGCGGCGTGAAGCCAACCCGTGAGGAGACACCATGACGGATTATCTCGCAGATGTGAAGAAATACGACAGCGCCGCCGACGAGGCTGCTGTGAACAAGATCGTCAAGCATCTGGGCATTGCCTTGCGCAACAAGGATTCCTCGCTCGTCTCCGCCTCCGATCCGACAGAACTCGACCGGGTCAAGGAGAAATGGTGCGGCAAGAAGCTGGGTGTCACCGGCCCCGACGCCGATGCAGCCGTCGATGCCGTTGCCAAGACGATGGCCGGCGACCGTTCGAAGTCCCGCGTGACCTTCTATTACCTGGTGGCAAAACACTTGGGCAAGCTCGCGACGCTTTGATCACTCGAGCCTTTTGATCGTTGCGCCTGGGGAAACCCGGCATTTACCGATTGGTTCGCCGCCGCCTTGCGCCTATTTTACCGCGAAACGAATCGGCGGCGGACCCCATGAAACAATATCTCGACCTCTTGCGTCACGTGATGGAGACCGGCTCGGACCGCGGTGATCGGACGGGAACCGGCACACGGTCTGTTTTCGGTTATCAGATGCGTTTCAATCTGGCCGATGGCTTTCCAGTCCTGACAACGAAGAAGCTGCATCTCAAGTCGATCATCCACGAACTGCTATGGTTCCTGAAAGGCGACACCAACATCGCCTATCTGAAGGACAATGGCGTCCACATCTGGGATGAATGGGCCGATGCGAACGGCGATCTTGGTCCGGTTTACGGCTATCAGTGGCGCTCCTGGCCGGCTCATGACGGCCGTCACCTCGATCAGATCGCAGCCCTTGTCGATGGGTTGAAGAACAACCCGAACTCCCGCCGTCATATCGTCTCGGCCTGGAATCCGGCGCTGATCGACGAGATGGCGCTGCCGCCGTGTCACTGTCTGTTCCAGTTCTATGTGTCCGACGGCAAGCTGTCCTGCCAGCTCTATCAGCGTTCCGGCGATGTCTTCCTCGGCGTGCCGTTCAATATCGCCTCCTACGCGCTTCTGACCCTGATGGTGGCGCAGGTCTGCGGCCTTCAGCCGGGTGATTTCGTCCATACGTTCGGCGACACGCATATTTATCACAATCATTTCGACCAGGTACGCGAACAGCTGGCGCGCACGCCGAAGGCGCTGCCGAAGATGGTCATCAATCCGGATGTGAAGGACCTGTTTTCCTTTCGTTTTGAAGACTTTGAACTGGTCGGCTACGATCCCGATTCACATATCAAGGCGCCGGTTGCGGTGTGACCGCAATGATGACACCGTCGCCGGACAGGATGACCTGAGGTTGAACGGTCGAGGAGGACCCTATGCTGACGTTGATCCATGCGCCGCAGTCGCGCTCTTCGCGTATCATTTGGCTGCTTGAGGAGCTGGGGGCAGAGTACGATATCCGCTATGTCTCCATTCGCCGCCGGGATGGCTCTGGCGGGCCGGATGACGACAATCCGCATCCGCACAAGCAGGTTCCGGCCCTGCTGCACAATGGCGCGCTGATCACCGAATCGACGGCAGTCGTGCAATACCTGGTCGAACTCTATCCGCAGTCGGAACTGGGCCGGCCGCCGGGACATGCGGAGCGCGGCGCCTATCTGTCTTGGCTTGCCTATTATGCCGGCGTGATAGAACCGTCCGGAAGCGCTTTCCTGACCGGCGTTGCCGCCGGACATCCGGCTCTTATGAAAGTTTACGAGGACATGTGCGTGCATGTGGTCGAGACGCTGACGAAGCAGCCTTATCTGCTTGGCAACACGATCAGTGCCGCCGACCTGCTGCTGGTCAGCGCGCTGATGTGGATGCGCAAGCTGTTGCCGGACAGTACGGTGGTCGATCAATATGTTCAGTCGATAACGGCGCGGCCGGCACTTGCCCGTGCCCGTGCGGTCGATGTCAAGCCGGATGGATTTCATGACTGAGCCGAAAGTAAGCCTTGTCGTTGCGGTGTCCGCCAACGGCGTGATCGGCAGGGACGGCGGTCTGCCGTGGCACCTGCCGAGCGACCTCAAGCGCTTCAAGGCGCTGACGCTCGGAAAGCCGGTGATCATGGGGCGAAAGACCTGGATCTCGATCGGAAGGCCGCTTCCGGGCCGTCCCAATATCGTCGTCAGCCGTGATGCGCATTTCGCGGCAGAGGGGGCAATTGCCGTTCAATCGCTGGAGACCGCGCTCGACGAAGCATTGAGGCTTGCCATTGATCTTGGCGTCGATGAGGTTTGCGTCATCGGGGGTGGCGAGATCTACCGTCAGGCAATCGGCCGGGCCGATCTCTTGCACGTCACCACGGTCGCCGCCGAGGTTGAGGGTGACACCCGGTTTCCCGCTATCGATCCCTCGGTTTTCGAAAGGATCGTCGACGAGCCGCTGCCGCGAGGCGAGAAGGACAGCCACGCGATGCATTTCTCGACCTGGCGGCGTAAAAGCTGAGCAATGCTAACTATTTTGCCGGATTTACGGTGAAGTTGGATGCGCTGCGTTGAAAGCCGTTCTGGACATACCTATAACGGGTTCACATCATGGCCTGCGGCCTGTCCGCGGGGTATTGATCTTAGAATTCTTTCTGTAGAAGAGGTATGAATGCCCTGGAGCAATCAGAACGGCGGCGGCGGTGGTCCTTGGGGCGGCGGCGGCGGTGGAAACAAGGGTCCCTGGGGCCAAGGGCCGAACCGGCCGCGTGGCGGTGGCCGTGGCAATGGCGGTCCTCCGGATCTCGAGGAGATCTTCCGCCGGGGTCAGGACCAGCTGAAGGGCGTGGTGCCGGGTGGTTTTAACGGCGGCGTCGCCGCGATCATCGGCCTTCTGATCGTCGGCTTCATCCTCATCAACTCCATCTACACCGTCCAGCCGGACGAGCGCGGCGTCGAAATGCGGTTCGGCAAGCCGAAGGACGAGATTTCCATGCCGGGTCTGCACTATCATTTCTGGCCGCTTGAAACGGTCGAGATGGTCAAGATCACCGAGCAGCAGCAGAATATCGGCAGCAAGTCGGGCATTGGCGACCAGTCGGCCGCAGGGCTGATGCTGTCGGGCGACCAGAATATCGTCAACGTCCAGTTCTCCGTCCTGTTTTCCGTGACCGATCCGAAGGCTTATCTCTTCAACGTCGAGGATCCGTCCGACACGCTGCAGCAGGTTGCCGAAAGCGCCATGCGCGAAGTCGTCGGCCGCCGTCCGGCGCAGGACATCTTCCGCGACAACCGCCAGGCGATCGCAGCCGACGTGAAGACGACGATCCAGGCAACGATGGATACCTATGGTGCCGGCGTCTCCGTCAACACGGTCGCCATCGAAGATGCGGCGCCGCCGCGCGAAGTCGCCGATGCGTTCGACGAAGTGCAGCGCGCCGAGCAGGACGAAGACCGGTTCGTCGAAGAAGCCAACCAGTATGCCAACCAGGTGCTCGGCAAGGCCCGCGGCCAGGCAGCCCAGTTGCGCGAAGAGGCGGCCGCCTACAAGGGCCGCGTCGTCAAGGAAGCACAGGGTGAGGCGCAGCGCTTCATCTCTGTCTATGACGCCTATTCAAAGGCTCCCGACGTGACGCGCAAGCGTCTCTATCTCGAAACGATGCAAGGGGTTCTCGGCAAGTCCAAGAAGGTCATTCTCGACGAGAAGAACGGCCAGGGTGTGCTGCCCTATCTGCCGCTCAATGAAATCGGCAAGCCCGTGCAGTCGGGAGGGGCCCAGTAATGACCAATCGTCTTCCCTATATCCTCATCGGCCTGGCACTCCTGCTGATGGCGGTCTATTCCTCCGTGTTCATCGTCAACCAGCGCCAGCAGGCCATCGTCGTGCGCTTCGGCCAGATCAAGGACGTGAAGACCGAGCCGGGTCTCTACTTCAAGCTGCCGTTCGCCTTCATGGATGCCGACCGCGTTCAGTATGTCGAAAAGCAGGCCCTGCGCTTCGATCTCGACAACATCCGCGTCCAGGTTTCCGGCGGCAAGTTCTATGAAGTTGACGCCTTCGTCGTCTATAAGATCGCCGATGCCCGGCGCTTCCGCGAGACCGTTTCCGGTGATCGCGAATCGGCCGAATCGCGCCTTCGCACGCGTCTCGATGCTAGTTTGCGCCGGGTCTACGGTCTGCGCGGCTTTGAATCGGCCCTGTCCGAAGAGCGTGCATCGATGATGCGCGAAGTCCGCGCCGACCTGAAGACAGACGCAGAATCGCTCGGCCTCAACATCGAGGACGTTCGCATTCGCCGCACCGACCTGACGCAGGAAGTCTCGCAGCAGACCTTCGAGCGGATGAAGGCGGAACGTCTGGCGGAAGCCGAACTGATCCGCGCCCGCGGTAATGAAAAGGGCCAGACCCGTCGTGCCGTTGCCGATCGTCAGGTGGTCGAGTTCGTTGCCGAAGCGCAGCGCGATTCGGAAATCCTGCGCGGTCAAGGCGAAGCCGAGCGGACAGCCGTCTTTGCCGATGCCTTTTCCCGTGATCCGAAGTTCTTCGAGTTCTACCGCTCGATGGCGGCCTATGATCAGGCGATCGGCAGCCCGGAGACGACGCTGGTTCTGTCGCCGGACTCGGAATTCTTCCGCTATTTCAACAGCTCGGACGGGGCCGCCGCTCCTTCCGCCACTCAGCCCGCCGCAGGAAACTGATCAGCGCAATGGGTGATTTTCTGACAGGAATTGCATTTTTCCTGATCATCGAGGGGCTGGTGTACGCACTGGCCCCTTTGGTTTTGGTGGAAATGGCCAAGCGTTTGCCCCATATTCCAGAGCAACAGTTGCGGCTGTTCGGGCTCGTATCCGTCGCCATTGGCGTCGCACTTGTCTGGATGGTGCGAGGATAAGACATGACACATAAATTGCTTATTCGATTGGTGGACGCAGAATATGCGATCACGAGGCTCAACATTGGAACGCCACTGCCGGAATGGCTGCCTGGAGCCGGTTTCTGGGCCGTCTCAAGTTCGCGCGAGGAAATGACGCTGGTTTGCCGGGCGGCGCGTATTCCCTCCAATGTCCAATCGTCAGGCGGCTGGCGCTGTTTCCGCATCGAGCAGCATTTCAATTTCGAAGTTCCGGGCGTTCTCGCCTCCGTGCTCAATCCGCTCTCCGAAGCCGGCGTCGGCATCTTCGCCAATTCCACCTTCAGCACTGATTACATCTTCATCATTGCCTCCGACCTCGACAAGGCCGTGGCGGCGCTGAAGGCACACGGTCACGAACTGACGAATTGACGGGGCGGGCGGGTGGCGCTTTTGACGCTAACGAAAAGATGACTGGACGCGTCCCAAATCCGCCTTATCTTCGAATAGATTCTACGCCAACTTACGCAGCTTAGAGGTTGACGGAAAACCAATCTCCAAGCTCGTCCGTAGGACGAAATTTCCTGCTCGCCGTTGTTGCGGCGGCATGCGTTGCCAAATCGAGAGAACCCCATGGGCTTGTCCATCCGCGCTTCCTTTTTCCGGTCCGTCACGCTCGCGGCGAGTGCTGCTCTCATGATGAATACCGTGCCGGCCCTGTCTGTCGCCCATGCGCAGATCAAGGCGCCGGCGGCGACGCAGCAGGGTCCGGATTCGGTTGCCGATCTTGCCGCCGGACTGCTTGATGCCGTCGTCAACATCTCCACCTCGCAGAACGTCAAGAATGACGACGAGGCGCCGATGCCGCAGGTACCGGAAGGCTCGCCGTTCCAGGATTTCTTCGACGAATTCTTCAAGGGGCAGGGTGGCCAGGGCGGCAATCGCCAGCGCACGGTCAACTCGCTCGGGTCCGGTTTCGTCATCGATCCCTCGGGGATCATTGTCACCAACAATCACGTGATCGAGGGCGCCGACGATATCGAGGTCAATTTCGCCAATGGCTCCAAGCTCAAGGCTAAGCTGATCGGCACGGATACGAAGACCGACCTCGCTGTTTTGAAGGTCGAGCCGAAAAGGCCTTTGACCGCCGTTCCGATCGGCGATTCCAGGCAGATGCGGATCGGCGACTGGGTGATGGCGATCGGCAATCCGTTCGGTCTGGGCGGCACGGTGACGGTCGGCATCATTTCGGCGCGCGGCCGCAACATCAATGCCGGCCCCTATGACAATTTCATCCAGACCGATGCTGCGATTAACAAGGGCAATTCCGGCGGCCCGCTCTTCAACATGAAGGGTGAGGTCATCGGCATCAATACGGCGATCATTTCGCCTACGGGCGGATCGATCGGCATCGGTTTCTCGGTTCCCACTGAACTTGCCGGCAACGTCATTTCGCAGCTCAGGGAATTCGGCGAAACCCATCGCGGCTGGCTCGGCGTGCGCATTCAACCGGTCACGGCCGATATTGCCGAAAGCCTGAAGATGGAGACGCCAAAGGGGGCGCTCGTAGCCGGTATCATCAAGGGCGGTCCTGTCGATGGCGGTGCGATCAAGACAGGCGACGTGATCCTGAAATTCGACGGCCGCGATGTCGTCGAAATGCGCGATCTGCCGCGTGTCGTCGCTGAAAGCCCGGTCGGCAAGGCCGTCGATGTGGTGATCGTGCGCGACGGCAAGGAGATGACCGTCAAGGTAACGCTCGGCCGCCTCGAAGACGGCGACAATCTTGCCGAGGCGGACGCCAAGACCTCGCCGACGGAAGAAGGCACCGATCAGGCCGAGCCGCCGGCCGCTGACTTGCCGGCGTCCGACATCGTGCTCGGGATGAAACTCACCGTGCTTGATGCTGAAAGCCGCAAGACCTATGGCATTTCGGAGGATGTCGAGGGCGTCGTCATCGCGGAGGTTCAGCCGCAATCGGCCGCCGCCGAACGGCGGATCGCGTCTGGCGACGTGATCGTCGAGATCGGCCAGGAGGCAATGAAAACGCCGGAAGACGTTTCGGCAAGGGTCGAGGAACTGAAGGCGGATGGCCGGCGCAATGCGCTGTTGATGATCGCCAACAAGACCGGCGAACTGCGGTTTGTGACCGTGCGGATGGAATAGTTTTCGCCGGCTGGTTCTGATTGAGCGTGAAGGCGGCTGGAGTGCTTCCGTTTGAACTTGAAGCGCTCTAAAAGCCCGCCTTTATCGTCTCAGCCACTCATGCCGGCCGATGGCATAGACGACGTGATGCTTGAGCTGTGGCGTGGTGTCCGGCACCCGCGGATGCTCAAAGTCTCGGGACGGATCGTGGCGCATGCCGAGGCGTTTCATCACGGCCGTCGAGCGCTGGTTGTTTTCAACCGCGAAAGAGACGATTTCTGGAAGCGCGTGCGCTTCAAACCCATGCTGCAGCATCGCTTCGGCCGCTTCGGTGACAAATCCCCGACGCCAGAAACGGACGGCGAGCCGCCAGCCGATCTCGACCGTGCCATCCGGCAGGAATGGCTCCAGATCGGTGCGGGCGAGGCCGAGAAAGCCGATCGGCTCGTCCGTGTCCTTGAGTGCAAGGGCGAAAAAACCAAGCCCGGTTTCGCTGATGCGGCGCCGCGCCTCATCCATCAGCGCATCGGATTCTTCGCGCGAGCGTTGACGCGGAAAGAATTCCATCACCTTGGGATCGGCGTTGATTTCGGCAAACAGCGGCCGGTCTGTCTCCAGCCAGTTGCGGATGCGCAGGCGCTCCGTTTCCAGGATGATCACCTGACGAAATCCGTCTTCCGGTAGCCCTGGATATAGAGAAGGGCGGAGAGGTCGGCATGGTCGATGCGAATTTTGACCTGCGCGGAGACGACGGGCTTGGCATGCAGGGCGACGCCGGCGCCGGCCAGATGCAGCATGCCGAGATCGTTGGCGCCATCGCCGACGGCAAGGGCGTCAGCGGTCGAAATCCCAAGCTTCGTCGTGATATCGACGAGCGCATCGACCTTGGCCTGCTTGCCGAGGATAGGCTCGGCGACCGTGCCGGTCAGATAGCCGTCCTTCTCGATGAGGATATTGGCGCGGTTTTCGTGGAAGCCGAGCGTTGCCGCAATCGGACCGGTAAAGACGGTGAAGCCGCCGGAGACCAATGCGGTATAATAGCCCTTGGCTTTCATCGTCGCGACCAGTTCGCGGCCGCCGGGGGTCAGCGTGATGCGCTTTTCGATGACATCGCCGACGACGCTGAGCGGTAGGCCCTTGAGCAGGGCGACGCGTTCGGTCAGCGCTGGCTCGAAGGCGATCTCGCCGTTCATCGCGCGGGCCGTGATCGCCGCGACCTTGTCCTTCAGGCCGACTTCGGCGGCTAGTTCGTCGATACACTCCTGGCCGATCATGGTGGAGTCCATGTCGGCGATCAGGAGTTTCTTGCGGCGCGTCTCGGCGTTCTGGACGATGACGTCGACCGGCGTATCGCCGATCACGCCGCGCAGCAGCGCTTCCTGCCAGTCCGGATTGGCGCCGTCTTTCAGCGCGATGTCGCAGGCGACGCCGTCGGCAAGCCAGTAGAGGCCGGATGCATCGACTGCGGCTGCTGCCTCTTCGGCGAGCGCCGTGGTCAGGACAGGATTTGACGGATTGGCAACAAGCGTGGCAACGAAGGCCATGATGAAAAACCTTGAGATTGGACAGGACGCGATCCTGATAACCGGGCCGACCGCCAGCGGCAAGTCCGCTCTCGCCGTTCAGCTGGCGAAACGGCACAATGGCGTGGTGATCAATGCCGACAGCATGCAGGTCTACGATACGCTGCATGTGCTCACCGCGCGTCCGTCCGACACGGATATGCAGGGCATCCCGCATCATCTTTACGGCCATGTTCCGGCCTCCCGGCACTATTCGACGGGCGAGTGGTTCCGGGATGCCACTGAGGTTCTCAAGGTAGCCCGTAGCCAAGGTAAGATACCCGTCTTCGTCGGCGGCACCGGGCTCTACTTCAAGGCGCTGACCGGTGGCCTGTCGGATATGCCGGCTGTGCCCGCCGCGATACGCGACGATGTGCGGGGCCGGTTGCAGGCGAAGGGGGCCGAGGCTCTGCATGCGATCCTTTCGCAGAAGGATCCGGAAACCGCCGCAACTTTGCGGCCGGGCGATGGACAACGCATTGCGCGCGCTCTGGAAATATTCGAGGCGACCGGCCAGTCCATTCGTATCTTTCAGGCGCGGCAGGGGCCGGTTGCAATCGATCCCGAAAAAGCCTTGAAAATCGTCGTGCTGCCGGAACGGGCGCTGCTGCGCCAGCGGATTGACCGACGCTTTGCGGGGATGCTGGAGAGTGGCGCCGTCGAGGAGGTAAGGGCTCTTCTGTCGCTTGATCTCAAGCCGGAAATGCCGGCGATGAAGGCGATCGGCGTGCCGCAAATAGCGGCTCTGCTTTTAGGCACGATGAGCAAGCTGGAGGTGATCGAAACCGCATCCGCCGCCACACGGCAATATGCCAAGCGGCAGATGACGTGGTTTCGCAACCAGCTTGACGACAGCTGGTTACGCCTAGACCCGCAGAGCGCCTGATCCGTGGTATAAGCCTCCCGCATTCCAGGCTATTTGCGGATGATACTGCTCAGCGGTTTTTTCAACAGGCTTTCGCGCAGGGATGGCCGGGGTTGATCCGGGTTCGATTGCGAGAAGCTCGGTGTGGTGCGGGGCGGCGCCCGGTATGGATCCGGCCGGGGTTGCGCCGGCGGCTCATCCGAAAGCAATTGGCTACGGATCTGGTTGAACCGCTCAAGCTGCGGATTGGCGAGCTCGGCGCGCGGCAGCATTGCCGGATTATAAGGCTCGACAGCCGGCCCATCCGCCTCATGTTGCGGTGCTGGTGCGGTTTGGCTGAACGCACTGTTGTCTGCGAAACCATCCTCCACCGCAACAGGCTCATGGTCGAGCCCGCCGAGGCTTGCCGAGTAAGCCTGCTGGAAGCCGGAAATGTCCGGTCCGTGCATAGCGCGCATGCGCGACACGACGTTGCGCAGATCGACGGTGTCGGGGGTCTCGTCGGTTACCTTGACGGTAATGCCGTTGGCTTTCGGCAGGCTTTTTTCATCAACCCGGGTAAACCGCATGCGCATCGGCACCGCCACGGCCTCGCCGAACGCGATTGCTTCGCCATTGCCGATCGAGGAAATGAAGCTGGTGGTCGAAATCGACGAATTCGGAATGGCCGAGCGGATGATTTCCTGGTCGCGGTCGTTGGACAGACGCATGGCAAAGACCGTCGAGCACTGCGACAGGATGGTCGGATCAAGTTCGCCCGGGCGCTGGGTGATGATCCCCAGCGAGACACCGTACTTGCGGCCTTCCTTGGCAATGCGGGCGATGGCCTGACGGGTCGGAACGAAACCGAGGCTGATATCGGCTGGGACGTAGCGGTGAGCCTCCTCGCAGACGACCAGCATATGCACGCCGCCATTGCTCCAAAGCGCAATCTCGAACGCCATGCGGCAGAGCACGGAGGCAACGGAGTTGACGACTTCCGAGGGGATTCCGGCGAGCTGGAAGGTCGTGATCGGCCTGCCTTCGCCCGGAATACGGAAGATCTTGGCGATCGTCTCCAGGATCGTATCGGTGATCGTGTTCGACGAGAACATGAAATTGTAGCGTGGATCGTTGATCGCGCCGATCACCTTCACCTTCAGCGAACGCAGATGCGGCTTGTCGCTGCGGCCTTCGAGGCGCCCAATGCGCTCGTCGATCATCGCCAGCAGATCAGCCATGCGGTAGGGAACCGGCGTATCGGCGGTGATCGAGCTTTTTTCGCTGGTTCTGCGCGCCAGGCCGGACTCCGCCGAACCCTTGAAGGCACGCTTGGCGTCCGGAATGACATCGCGAAGGATATCGAGTTCTTCCGGTACCGGCGGCCGGCCGCGAAAAACCACCTCGGCGAACTCCTCAAGCCTCATCAGCCAGAAGGGTAGATCGAGGTTATCCGTATCGATGACCACGGCGATTTCGGGAAAGGCGGCGGCGAATTCGTTGTGCGGATCAAGGATCAGCACGCGCAGCTTCGGATCCGAGGCGATGGCCTTGTGCAGCAGCAGGCTGACGGCCGTCGATTTGCCGACGCCGGTGGTGCCGACGATGGCAAAATGCTTCGATAGCATCGAGGGGACATGGATGGCGGCGTCGAGGCTGTCGTCCTGGGTCAGCTTGCCGATGACACAGGTGTCGTTCTTGCCGGTGTCGTAGATGCGGGCAAGGTCGGCCGAGCGGATGCGATGGGCGATGGCACCGAGATAGGGATACTGGCTGATGCCGGCGGAAAATTCTTCGCGTCCGTTCGGGCTTAAATGAACTTCGCCCATCAGCTCCACTTCGATGCGGAACGTGTTGTCGAGTTCCTCACCCCATTCGTTGGTGGCGGTCTGCATGGAATAGACGAGCGCGACGACACGGTTCTTGCCGACCGTGATCGAGATCAGCCGGCCGACTGACCAGAGTTCGGTGAGCGACGTCTCGCCGTTTTCGGCAATGGCTGCGATGGTCGCCCGCGAACCGCTGCACGCAACGACGCGGCCGAGGAACCGGTTGCCCCGTTTCAGGGCATCGCGGCGATCCTGCTCTCCGGCGCTTATCGACGAATGTAGGTCATTGTTCAGCAATGGGAAACCTCTGGTCAAGAGTGTGCCATATTACTGGAAGGGATTTAACAAGTTGTTTCTTGGGCTTGCACGTGCCTGTATCGTTTTGGACTGGTTCCGGTTGTTTTCGGGAAAGGCGTTGACGGGGCGGATATTTCTGTTTATCAATCGCGCCCATGATCAATATCGCAGCAATTCTTGTGGTGGGACGGCGCATGGGCAGGATGGTGTAACCATCCGGCGATAGCACCCATGCGCAAAACACGAGGCCCTCAAGGGGCCTTTTTTTATGCCTTCAAACACGATACTCACAGCCAAAACGCGAACATGGACGGAAACAGGCCAATGAGCGGTACAGAAAGCCAGATGCAGATGACAGGGGCGGAAATTGTTCTTCAGGCACTGAGGGACAACGGTGTGGAGCATATTTTCGGTTATCCGGGCGGTGCCGTCCTGCCGATCTATGACGAAATCTTCCAGCAGGACGATATCGAGCATATCCTCGTGCGCCACGAGCAGGGCGCCGGCCACATGGCCGAAGGCTATGCCCGCTCGACCGGCAAGGTCGGTGTTATGCTGGTGACGTCCGGTCCGGGTGCGACCAACGCCGTCACGCCGCTGCAGGATGCGTTGATGGACAGTATCCCGCTCGTCTGCCTCACCGGCCAGGTTCCGACCTCGCTGATTGGCTCCGATGCCTTCCAGGAATGCGACACCGTCGGCATCACCCGGCCCTGCACCAAGCACAACTGGCTGGTCAAGGACGTCAATGAGCTGGCCAGCATCATCCATGAGGCGTTCCGCATCGCCCAGTCCGGCCGGCCTGGCCCGGTCGTCGTCGATATTCCCAAGGACGTCCAGTTCGCTACCGGCACCTATACGCCGCCTTCGGCAGCCAAGGTCCAGCACAGCTACCAGCCGAAGCTCCAGGGCGACATGCGCCATATCGAACAGGCCATCGAGTTGATGAAGGGCGCGCGCCGTCCGGTCATCTATTCCGGCGGCGGCGTTGTCAATTCCGGGCCGGAAGCATCGCAATTGCTGCGCGAACTGGTCGAGTTGACCAACTTCCCGATCACTTCGACGCTGATGGGGTTGGGCGCTTATCCGGCATCGGGCAAGAACTGGCTCGGTATGCTGGGCATGCACGGCACCTTCGAGGCCAATATGGCCATGCACGACTGCGACGTCATGGTCTGCATCGGCGCGCGCTTCGACGACCGTATCACCGGCCGTCTCAACGCCTTCTCGCCCAATTCCAAGAAAATCCATATCGACATCGATCCTTCATCGATCAACAAGACCGTGCGCGTCGATGTTCCGATCATCGGCGATGTCGGCAACGTTCTGGAAGACATGGTCCGCGTCTGGCGTGCCTTGGCCAAGGATGCCGACAAGACGCGTCTGGCCGAGTGGTGGGACGGTATCGCCCGCTGGCGCGGCCGCAATTCGCTTGCCTACAAGATGAGCGACGACGTCATCATGCCGCAATATGCCATTCAGCGCCTGTACGAGCTGACCAAGCACCGCGACACCTACATCACCACGGAAGTCGGCCAGCACCAGATGTGGGCGGCCCAGTTCTACGGCTTCGAGCATCCGAACCGCTGGATGACCTCGGGCGGCCTCGGCACCATGGGTTACGGTTTCCCGGCGGCGGTCGGCGTTCAGGTCGCCCATCCCGACAGTCTCGTCATTGACATTGCCGGAGATGCGTCGATCCAGATGTGCATTCAGGAAATGTCCTGCGCCGTGCAGTATAATCTGCCGGTCAAGATCTTCATCCTCAACAACCAGTACATGGGCATGGTTCGCCAGTGGCAGCAGCTGCTGCATGGCAACCGCCTGTCCAACTCCTACACCGAAGCCATGCCCGATTTCGTCAAGCTCGCCGAAGCCTATGGCGGCGTCGGCATTCGCTGCGAAAAGCCGGCCGACCTCGATGCAGCCATTCAGGCGATGATCGACAGCCCGGCGCCGGTGATCTTCGATTGCCGCGTCGCCAATCTCGCCAACTGCTTCCCGATGATCCCGTCGGGCAAGGCGCATAACGAGATGTTGTTGCCGGACGAAGCCACGGACGAAGCGGTCGCCAACGCGATCGACGCCAAGGGCCGCGCACTGGTTTGATGGAATAGGAAAAGGACACGATCATGAACGCACATCTTCAGCCGACCGGCTCCGCCTATTTCATCGCCAAGGAAACCGAGAAGGCGGAAAACCACACGCTTTCGGTTCTTGTCGACAACGAGCCGGGCGTCCTTGCCCGCGTCATCGGCCTGTTTTCCGGCCGTGGCTACAATATCGAAAGCCTGACGGTCTCGGAAACCGAGCACCAGTCGCACCTGTCGCGCATCACCATCGTCACGCGCGGCACGCCGCATGTGCTGGAGCAGATCAAGGCGCAGCTGGAGCGTATCGTACCGGTCCATCGCGTCGTCGATCTGACCGTGCGTGCTGCCGAGCTTGGCCACGACCGGCCGATCGAGCGCGAAGTGGCTCTGGTCAAGGTCAGCGGGCACGGTGAAAGCCGGGCGGAAACGCTGCGTCTCGCCGACGCCTTCCACGCCAAGGTAATTGACGCGACGCTCGAGCATTTTATTCTCGAAATCACCGGCAAATCCTCCAAGATCGACCAGTTCGTGGCGATCATGAAGCCGCTCGGCGTGCTCGAAGTCTGCCGCACCGGCATCGCGGCGATGAACCGCGGCCCACAGGGAATGTGAAATGACGAAGGGCGCCACTGGCGCCCTTCGTCATAAAGACTGTTTGCTCAAATCATCTCCAGCGGCATTTTCCTTTTCGGCGGCGGAAACGCCCTGTCGAGGATTGCCAGATCGTCGTCGGTCAGATGGACCTCGACCGTTGCCCGGTTTTCCCGCGCGCGCTCCGGCATTGCCGTTTTCGGAATGACGATGACGCCCCGATTTCGGATCAGGAAGGCAAGCGCCACCTGTGCGACCGTCGCCTGATGCGCCTTGGCGATATGGATGAGGTCGGGGTGGCGCATCAGCCGGCCCTCGTCGAGCGGCGAATAGGCCATGACGGGAACCCCGCGGGCCTGGCTGTCCTTCAGGAGGTCGTATTCGATCCCGCGGCGGGCGAGATTGTAGAGCACCTGGTTGGCTGCGACATGGCCGCCGTCCGGCACGCTGAGAAGCTCCTCCATATCGTCCGTATCGAAATTGGAGACGCCCCAGGCGCCGATCTTTCCGGCCTGGCGCAACGCTTGGAAGGCTTCGACTGTCTCGCGGAGCGGATAGCGGCCGCGCCAATGCAGCAGATAGAGGTCGATGTGATCGGTGCCGAGCCGCTTCAGGCTTGATTCGCAGGCCCTGATCGTGCCTTCGCGGCTGGCATTGGTGGGCAGCACCTTGCTGACGATGAAGGCATCGCCGCGGCGGCCCTTGACCGCTTCCGCCACGATCCGCTCGGCGCCGCCGTCGGCATACATTTCGGCGGTGTCGATCAGCGTCATGCCGAGATCGAGGCCGTGGCGCAGGCACCTGGTTTCGTCGGCGGCACTCGTCTTGCGCTCGCCCATGTGCCAGGTTCCCTGGCCGAGCACCGGGACGGTTTTGCCGCCGGGAAGGGATGTGGTGGGAATCGGGATTTGCATGCGAGACCTCTCACTTGTCGATGACGGCTACGTTGTTCGCATGTCAGCGTCATGATATACACAGTATATCATTGAGGCGCGGGCATGACCAAGGTCACAATCTCCAGATGGGGCAACAGTTCCGCTATCCGGTTGCCGAAGGCGGCCATGGATGAACTCGGCTTTGCGGACGGCGATACCGTCGATCTGACCGTTCGCAATGGTCAAGCCATCATTGAAAAGAAGCGGCTGCAACTGGCTCCTCCGTTGACGGAAATGATCGCCGAAATGGACCGTATCGGGTGGGAAAACGAACCCAAAACCGTCGATTGGGGGCCTGACGTCGGGTCCGAACGCTTCTACGATCATGACTGACAGGATCCCTGCTGCCGGCGACATCTATCTTGCCGATCTCGACTCGATAAGGGGGAGCGAGCAGTCCGGTGTCCGGCCGATTCTGATTATTTCCTCCAATCTCATGCATGAAAAATCACGGCGGGTGATCGTCTGTCCGATCACCGGCAATATGCAGGTCTGGGCAACGAAAGTGGCGCTGCCGGAAGGCTTGAAGACGTTGGGTATGGTTCTGGCCGATCAGGTCCGGGCGATCGACAAAAGCGAAAGGCTTCTTCGGCATGTCGAAACCGTTCCTGCAGACTTCGTCACAATCGTTCGCAGCTATGTCGGCCGGTTGCTCGAACTCGAAGTACCACCCTTTGCGCGCTGAGTGCTTCTTGTCACCATGACAAGTTTCGGGTGGCCTTTGAAGATAGGTCAATTAACCTGACATAAGTGCATCGGGAGGACTTCATGCAGGCCGACACGCTTCTGGCGCTGTTTCTTTTTGCGTTCACGACATCGATCACGCCAGGCCCGAACAACATGATGCTGTTCGCCTCGGGCGTCAATTTCGGTTTTGCCCGCACCGTCCCGCACATGCTCGGCATCGGCGCCGGGTTCCTGACGCTATTGATTGCTGTCGGCCTTGGACTGGGCGCGCTTCTGCATTCCCTGCCGCTGCTTTATACGGGGTTGAAATTCGCAGGCGGTGCCTATCTCGTCTGGATCGCCTGGAAGATCGGTTCGTCGCGGACGCTGTCGGAGGGCAAGGCGGGTGCCGTGCCGATGACATTCGTGCAGGCGGCGGCATTCCAGTGGATCAATCCGAAGGCGTGGGTGATGGCCGTGACGGCGATGGCGACCTATACGACCGAGCAGAGCTATCAGGCGAGCGTCCTCATCGTCGGTGCCATCTTTGCCATCGTCAACGTTCCCAGTGTTTCGACCTGGGCCGGTTTCGGCTCGGCGCTTCGGCAATGGCTGTCCGAACCGGCGCGGCTGAAATGGTTCAACATCACCATGGCGGTCTTGCTCGTTCTCAGTCTTTGGCCGATGCTGCGATAGCAGGCGAAGCATGGTCTATTTCCAGACCGGATGGGGATGCAGGCATGTCGGACATGGTTACCTCGATCGTTATCGGCATTGCCTTCATTACCGGTGCACTTGTCATCGTCTTCGGCTGCTATTTCGCGGCGCGGAAATTGCTCAATCCTGGCCTGGAAGGCGATCGGACCCATGATGCGGCAGCGACAGTTGCAGTGCGCATCGCTGCCTTGCACGGTCTCATCCTCGCCCTGGTCTATGCGCAGGAACTCGACGACTACAAAGGTATACGTAACAATCTGATGGAAGAGGCTGTGGCGATATCCGATGTGTACACCGACGCGGGGCGATATGGCGGGCCGGTCGTCGCACCGATTCAACGCGGTCTGTCCAGCTATGTGGTGACCGTTGTCGGCGAAGAATGGGACATGCTCGGACATGATCAGGGGCTGTCCGCCAGGGCCTGGGTCGAATGGAACGGCGTTTATGACCGGCTGCTCGATCTGATGCCGGAAACGGACCGCCAGCGCTATCTGGCCAATCGGATGCGCGACCGAGCCACTGCGATTGCGCGCTTCCGCCAGATTCGCGAAGAGACGGCGGCGGGCGGATTTGGCGGGATGTTCTGGGCGCCGGCTTTGATCGGCCTTTGCCTGCTTTCCATCCCGTTCTATGTCTATCGTCCGACGCGGACACATATGTTCCTGCTGTCGATTTTCGGCGCCTATTCGGGTGTCGTCCTGTTCTTCATTTTTGCTTTTTCGAACCCGTTCGAGCAACCCGGAAAGCTGGCTCCCGTGGCTTTCGAAAATCTGCTGCGTGGGGATATCGGCAAGGGCGTGTCGCCCGCCGCCCTGACCGGAGAACCCAGTCCATGACAACCGAGGACGCCATGCACGATCACGACGATCACGATCACCACGACAATCATTTCTCCGGGATGCAGGCCCGGGTGAAGGCGCTCGAAACCGTGCTGACCCAGAAGGGATTGATCGATCCGGCGGCGATCGATGCGATCGTCGATACCTATGAGACGAAGATCGGTCCGCGCAACGGCGCCCGGGTGGTGGCCAAGGCCTGGAGCGATCCGGGCTTTGCCGACTGGCTGGGCCGCGACGCCACGGCGGCGATTGCGAGCCTTGGGTATACGGGGCGGCAGGGCGAGCATATGCGTGCGGTGTTCAACACGCCGGAAACCCACAATCTCGTCGTCTGCACGCTTTGCTCCTGCTATCCCTGGGCCGTGCTTGGCCTGCCACCGGTCTGGTACAAGGCGCCGCCCTATCGTTCGCGCGCGGTGATCGATCCGCGCGGGGTGCTTGAGGAATTCGGCGTAACGCTGCCTGACGCCAAGAAAATCCGCGTTTGGGATTCAACGGCCGAACTTCGCTATATCGTCATTCCAGAACGCCCCGCCGGCACCGAAAACCTCGGCCAGGAGGCGCTTGCCGATCTGGTGACGCGCGATTCGATGATCGGCACGGGGCTGGCGATTGAGGCCGGAGGCACGCGATGAACGGCGCGCAGGATCTTGGCGGGCAGCATGGCATGGGTCCAGTGGCGCCGGAAAAGGACGAGCCGTATTTCCATGCGGAATGGGAAAAGCGGGCGCTCGGCCTGACGCTCTCCTGCGGTGCCTTCGGAGCGTGGACGATCGACGAGAGCCGGCATGCGCGCGAAAGCCTATCCCCGGCGACCTATCTCTCGGCCAGCTATTACGAAATCTGGACTCGCGCGCTGGAGACCCTGCTGAAGCGGCATGGTTTCGTTTCCGCCGCCGAACTGGCCGCTGGCCGGATGCTGGACAAGGGCAGGGAACCCAAGCGTATTCTGACGGCGGACATGGTTCCCGGCGTTCTGGCCAAGGGCGGGCCGTGCGACCGGCCGGTGTCCGCGGGACCGGTCTTTGCAGCCGGTGACCGGGTACGGACGAAAAACTTCAATCCGAAGACCCATACGCGGCTGCCGCGCTATGCCCGCGCCAAGACCGGCATTGTCGAAGCCGTGCAGGGTTCGTTCGTCTTTCCCGACGATAACGCCCATGCCAAGGGCGAGAATCCGCAGTGGGTCTACACGGTTGTTTTCGACGGCGGTGAAATCTGGGGCGAGGGGGCCGATCCCTCCCTTACTGTTTCGATCGATGCATGGGAGAGTTATCTTGAACGCGCATGAGCCTTCGCTCACGTCCTCTCCGGGACTGCCGAAATCCACCGAGGGTGACCCTGTCTTCGCAGAGCCATGGCAGGCGGAAGCTTTTGCCATGACCGTCCGCCTGCACGAAAAGGGCGTTTTTTCCTGGAGCGAATGGGCCGAAGCCTTGTCGCACGAACTGTACAAACCCGGCCGCCGGGCCGACGCCAGCGACTATTTCGATTGCTGGGTCGCAGCCCTTTCCCGCCTCGTCACCGAACTGTCGATCACCTCGCAGGATAATCTCGACCAACTGACGCAGAGTTGGCAGAGAGCAGCCGAGGCGACACCGCATGGCAGGCCTATCCTCTTGGAAAATGATCCGGAACGCTGATCTCTGCCAATGACTTGGTCAGGGCAGGGTGCTTTCACATCCTGCACTCACTTTACGGGCGTATCGCCCTCAGGTCTCGAATTGCCGGTAACATTCCTCGGCGATTTGCTGCAGCTTAGCGCGGCTGACCTCGCCGGTGACGGCATAGCCGATGGCGCCATCGATCCAGTAGAATGTTTCGAGCGATCCTGTGGATTCAAAGCGGAAGCTGGTTTCGCCGTTCTGCGGGTTTTTGCCGAGAAGAACGGTCAGACGTTGTCCGGCCGTGTCCTGATACATCAACATAGCCCCGGCCTTGCCGTTGACCGGCAGGAGCCTGCCGCCGACAAGCGAAAATCCCAGGCCTTTGAGGTCCGGAGCAACCAGCTTGTAGTCGAGGCGCTTGCCGAGCCAGGTGACCAGATGTTCCTCCTGATCGGCGCCGACCTCGACCGGATGGCGCTTTTCGCTGGCATAGACGAGGAATGCCGTCTTGCTCTGGCCGGGCAGGCTTTCGAACATGGCGGTGTTTTCGGCCGGCGCGGGCTGGCTGAGCAGCCGCCCGCCGTAGATCCCCGCAGCCGTGCCCGACAGGAAGAGAATAAGCGAGGCGGCGATGAGGGCTGTCTGGCGCCAGACCGCCGAGGACGTTCTGGCAGGAGCAGCCTTGCTCACCAGCTTGCCGTCATTTTCGCCTGGTCGCGCATAGCTGGAGAAGGCTGCTTTCAATTCCGTCGCCTGTGCCTGCCACTGCCGGATCTCGGCGTCTTCCTCCGGATGGTCCTTCAACCAGAGTTCGATCTCGCGCCGGCGTTGCTCGTCGAGAAAGCCGTCAACATAGGCGTGGAGGTCTATTTCGGTGACCGGTTTGTGGTTGTCAGTCATTTCGGTCTCCGCAGTGTCACAATGTTGTTCTCGGCCAGATGCGCCGCCATCTGACGGCGCGCGCGCGACAGGCGGGACATGACGGTGCCGATCGGGATGGCCAGCATGTCGGCGACATCCTGATAGCCATACCCCTCGATGACGACGAGCATCAGCACTGAACGGTGGTCCGCGCTCAGCGCATTGAGCGCGTCGTGCAGCCGGGTCTTTTCCAGCGGGTCGCCGGACACGTCCTCGGCTGTCAGGCCCAGTGTATCGTCGAGTTCTACCGACGGGTGCTGAACGACGCGCCGGTGCCGGTCGCGGTACAGATTGGTCATGATGGTGAAGGCCCAGGCCCGCAGGTTGATGCCGCGCCATTGGCCGCGGCGAACCAGCACCTTCTCGATGCAGTCCTGCAAAAGGTCTTCGCCATCGCTGTCGGATTTGGCAAGGCTGCGGGAATAGCGCCGCAGCGACGGCACCAGCGACAGGATCTGCTTTTCAAACGTCTCGGCGGAAGGGGGATGTTCCCCCTTCACGCGCGTATCGGGATCATGGGCGTGCGGCATCCCAGACCTTTCCTACACCGTCGCCGGTGGCGTCGCCCTTTTTCGCGTCCTTGACGAAGAAGTAGAGCGGCATGCCCTTGAGAGCCCATTGTTTCTTGCCATCCTTGCGCTCGACCAGCGTATAGTCGCCGTCGGCCTTGGCCGAAGCGTCGCCGAGGAAAGGCGGCCAGTTGGCGGCGCATTTATCATAGCAGTAGGATTCGCCTTTTTCATCCTTCTTGTAGGTATAGAGCGTCATGCCGTTTTGGGCGGCCAGCACCTTGCCCTTGCCGGTCTCGACGGTCTGGACCACCGGGGCGGCGAAGGCGGAGGCGGCTGATATCAGGGAGAATGCGGTAACGAGCGGAAGGAGTCTCATTGGATGTGTCCTCTTTCGAATTTTCCGAACGAACCGCCGTTTAGCCGGTTCGAACATAAGACACATCAGGGCCGCTTCTTATTCCCGGTTTGAGCAAAAACTTATTGCGGCGGCATGGCCCTTGAGGCGACGATGCGGGCAAGTGTCGGGCCGACGGCCATGATCATCAGCAACCGGGCCGTCTGTAGCGCCATCACGAAGGGCACATCGACATCGCTGGACGCAGCGATGATGGCGATCGAATCCATGCCGCCGGGGCTGGTGGCAAGATAGGCCGTCAGCGGGTCGATGCCGGCGGCCTTGACGAGGATATAGGCAAGCAGCCCGGAAAAGCCGATCAGGACGAGGATGGAAACGATCGTCGGGACCAGCGCGCGGCGGGCATGCGCAAGGATCGGGCGGGTGAAGCCCAGCCCGATATTCCAACCGAGCATGGCATAGCTCAGCGCCAGCAGCCATTCGGGGATCTCGATGACCAGCATGCCGCTGACGCTGAGCGCTGCGCCCAGCAGGAACGGCACCAGAAACACGCCGGCCGGCAGACGCAACCATTTGCCGAGACAGCCGCCGGCAAGGGCAAGGGCCAGCGTTTCAAGGAAGGGAACGAGGTGGATCGGCCCGAACCAGACGATTTCGGGGCCGGGTCCATCGACGCCTGCCCAGTAGCGCGCCACGATCGAGGCTGCGGCGGCAACGAAGACGACGCGCAGATATTGCATGAAGGCGACCAGGCGGACATCGGCGCCATAGGCGTCGGCCATGACCAGCATCGAGGTGGCAGCCCCGGCCGAAGAGCCCCAGATCGCCGTCGTGCCGGGCAGAATGTTGAGCTTGCTGATGACGAAGCCGCTCAGCGTGCTCATGGCGATGACCGAAAGCACGATCGCAAGGAAAAGCGGCCAGTTTGAAAAGAAGGTCGTCAGAATGCCGGGGCGGATGGTTTCGGCGATCATCGTGCCGATCAGCGCCTGGGCGCAGAGAAAGGCGGGTCTCGGCAGGCGGATGGTGCCGCCATTCATACCGACGATGGCGCCCGCCACCATCGGTCCCATCAAAAGGGCCGCCGGAATGCCGGTGAGTTCGAGCCCGGCGGCAAGGACTGCGGAAAGCAGGAGCAGGAAGCCCCATTGGAATGCGATAGTCCAGCGGCCGATGCCCGAGGCCACGGGAGCGGACGGGTCTTCGGAAGGTTCAGGCGTCACGTTGGGTACTTTCGAATTACACGAGAGGCAGCGCTTGGGAGGCGGGCGGATAAGGTATTATCATGAGCGGCCACCCTGGGATATGCGGGCGATGTGGCACTTTCTTGCGGTAACCGGCACTTTGAAGCGAAATGTGATGCGGCGGGGGCAGCACGGCGAACTGCCGGCCAGCGCTGCAGGGCGCGACAGGTCCCTGCGAATCGGGCAATAGAACAAACATGGAATTCGCACCGCAACAGGATGAGGCCCTCAAGGCCGTTTCGCGCTGGTTGAAGGAAGGGCGCTCGCCGCTGTTCCGGCTGTTCGGTTATGCCGGAACCGGCAAGACGACGCTTGCCCGGCATTTTGCCGAGAATGTCGATGGCGAAGTTCTCTTTGCCGCCTTCACCGGCAAGGCGGCGCAGGTACTGCGCTCGAAGGGCGCAACGAATGCCCGGACCATCCATTCGCTGATCTACCGGCCGCGCGGCGAGGAAGAGGTGTCCGACGAGGAGACCGGCAAGACCTCGATCGCGCCGATGTTCTCGATCAACCGGCAGTCGCCTGTCGCCAAGGCGGCGCTGATCATCATCGACGAGTGCTCGATGGTCGACGAGGCGCTCGGCCGGGACCTGATGAGCTTCGGCACGCCCATTCTGGTGCTGGGCGATCCGGGCCAGCTGCCGCCGGTGTCCGGTGGCGGTTACTTCACCAATGAGGAGCCGGACTACCTGCTGACGGATATCCACCGTCAGGCGCGCGACAATCCGATCATCCAGCTTGCCATGCATGTGCGCGAAGGCAAGGAGATCATGCATGGAGACTATGGCTCGACGGCCAGGGTGATTTCCAAGAACGAGGTGACGCAAAGCCTGGTGCTCGACGCCGATCAGGTGCTGGTCGGCACCAACAAGACGCGGCGGCGCTACAACATGCGGCTGCGCGAGCTGAAAGGGTTTACGACCGAGTATCCGCAATCCGGTGACAAGCTTGTCTGCCTGCGCAACGATCCGGCCAAGGGCCTTCTCAACGGTTCGCTCTGGCAGGTGATGACCTCGTCGAAGGAAACGGTGAAGCCGGGCATCAATCTGATGATCCGTCCGGAAGACGACGACATGGACCGGGGTGCAGCCAAGATCAAGCTGTTGAAAACCGCGTTCGAGGATGTCGAAGGGGAAATTCCGTGGTCGACGCGCAAGCGCTACGACGAGTTCGATTACGGCTATGCGCTGACCGTGCACAAGGCTCAAGGCTCGCAGTGGAACGACGTTGTGCTGTTCGACGAGAGCTGGGCTTTTCGCGATACCCGCGAGCGCTGGCTCTATACCGCGATCACCCGTGCGGCCGAGACGCTGACGATCGTGCGCTGACGCCTATTCAGCCTATACAAATCCCAAAAGCACAGCCTTGGCGACCGCCTGAAAGCGGTTGTGGCCGTTGAACTTGCGGATGATGTCGGATTCGAGGGTCAGAACGGCAGTCAGGTCCATGTCCATCATCGTGGCGATGCGGTTTGCCGGATAGCCTTCGGCCATGAACGTAAGGCATTTCGTCTCGATCGGCGAAAGATGGATGGGTGGCAGGGCCGTGCGCTCCGGATTGTCGCCGTCGGCCACCGATTCCAGGAGCTCGCTGATCCGTTGCATCTGGCGCCGCAGGATGGACTGCTGGGCCGCAAGTTCCCGCTTTCGGGCGTGCAGCGCGTTTTCGAAAATCTGCGCGGCATCCTTCTGGCTGGTCGAGGCGCTGAGTGCTGACATCAGGTCCTGTATGGCCGCGATCGGCATATCGATCTCGCGGCAGGCATTGATGACGGTCATGCGCCGGATGTCCTCCAGTCCGTAGACCCGCATCGGTCCCATCCTGTCGGCCGACAACAGGCCCTTTTCCTCGTAGAAATGCAGGGTGCGGTGGGTCACCCCGAAGGCATCGGCCATGTCGGCGATGGCGACATGATTGTCCGCAATGGTTCCCGGCAAAGGCAGATGGGGAAGAAAGCCGGGCCGGCTACCCGGTGCAGAAGGATGTGGTTTTCCGTGTTCTGGCATAGCGTGAAAAAGCCCCCCGCTGATCGACTGGCGGGAAAATATCCTGGAAACGGCAACCGCCTGTGACGCATCAGGACGCGGCGCGCGTTTCCCTGGGCTGCTCTTAAGGCCTGCACGCCATCCCTGGGGAAGGATACTCGCAACCATCGTGCGCGCCTGATGAGCGACCAGGCTTTCTCCCACTTGCACAGTTACAATACACGCCCGGCGCGTATATGAACAGCTAGTAACTTTTGGGGCGAAATCTGGGGTTTTTCGGCAGATTCTCGTGTTTCGAGCCGGGATATACGATTTGGAAGGGAAGATTATCCCGGCTCTTGTTCTGCGGGTGAAAACAACCCAGCCTTGCTAGCGGATGAGAGTCAGGGGCAATGCACCGGCATTGATCTCGAATTTCAGCTTCCGCTGATGATGGACCGACAGTTTCTCTTGGCAGGACTTGGCTTCCTGGAAAGCCTCGCGGGTCTGCTGATGGCGGTAAGCGTCGGTCAGGACCATGCATTCCATCAACGGGCTATCGATCTTCGTTGCACTGGCGTAGCGGAAAATATTGCCATCGGGCGCCAGAACCTTGGCTGCAAGTGCCAGGCTCTCGTAGAGAATGTCGGCTTCGCTCGCCAACTGCGCGCCACCGATAAACTGGTCGTAGAGAATGTCCGCCGCCGCATCGCTGTTGATCAGGACCCGAACGCCCGCCGGTGATTTCTGCGGCAGGATGGACACGGTGAAAGCCAGCGGATCGGCAACCGGGGGCGTCGGCCGTCGCCAGGATACAGCGGCTGGCACCGCGGCAATCGTCCGGTAATGCGATGCGGCGTTGCGAAATGCATCGGCAAAAAGCCCGGCCGTTCCGCCGCGTGGCCATTGCGATCGGATCATTATTTTTGGCAGGTCATCGGCGAACTTGCGTTCAAGCACAGCACCGTGCAGGCCCGATTGGGCCGGAATGTTGACGCTCATCGCCGGCGATGACAAAGGAACGAAAATCAAAAGTGGCAGGACCGACAAGACCGCAAGCGGCGAGGATAGGGGCGCAGGCAGCCACGAGAAACGTCTGTTTGCGGTCCGCCGCGATGGGGCAGCGGCACGTGCCACATCTGCCKCCAGGGGCGGTGAAATCCGCTGGCGCTTGTATTCGGGCACATAGGTGCCCTTCGGAATGTCGATGCGCCAGAGATCCTGTGCACCTTCGCCGGCATAATAGGCCGCCAGCAACTTTCGCAGCTTGCCGGCATGGACGCGCACCAGCGGATCGCTATCGGCATTGAAGGCCTGCGGCCGGTCGAAAACGTCGATGCCGATCGTGTAGCCCTTCAACTGGTGTCCCGTACCCTCGATCTCCTTGTCGACGACATATTTCAGGAAGGCGCGCAGGCGCTCGGAGCGGGAAAAAAGTGCGCTCGACATCACGGCGTCAAGGGATTGACGGATCGTCTGGTCGTCCGGTCTCTCGTGTTGCGCCATTATCGTGTTTCTCCCAAAGACGCCATCGGGTCCATCGCGCCTTTGTCGGGAGCGGAGGGCGACGGGGTTGTGTCGAGGCAAAAACGAGGGCTCATCGGTTCCGGCTTGGATGATTGCGTGGGGTTCAGTACCGCCGCTCGCGATTCGGCACGTGCATGGCCGGTACTATGAGCGTTCATTAAATCGAAGTTTTATCGGTTTGTCAGGTATTGCGTTCATTTAACTTGCGTTTCGTCTGAAATAAAGCCGTTGCGGCTGCGGCCGATTGTTGTAACCGAGACGCTTTCTCTTGCTGCAGATTTGTTGCGGGGCGGCGGGCGAACCGCTACAGCGCCGCGCGTCATTCATGACGCGACACGGTCGCTGTAGCACTTTAAATTTGCTGCATAATTTTCCTTAAATCGATTCCGATTTAAGGAATTATGCAGTAGAAAGGGCACCGTAACGACGGCGGTATCCTTGGAAGGTGCTGAAATGGCTGCGAAACTCTCTGTGAACCTGAATGCGATCGCCATGCTGCGAAACCGGCGCGATCTTCCCTGGCCATCCGTTACCGGACTTGGCCGGATCGCCCTTGAAGCGGGCGCCAGCGGGCTCACCGTGCATCCGCGTCCGGATCAGCGCCACATCCGGTTCTCCGATCTGGCGCCGATCCGCGCATTGATCGATGATCTTTATCCTGAGACCGAATTCAACATGGAAGGGTTTCCGAACGAGGAGTTTCTGCAACTCGTCGAGCGCCACCAGCCCGAGCAGGTGACGCTGGTGCCCGACGATCCCGCGCAGGCGACGTCCGATCACGGATGGGACTTCCGCAAGAACCACAATCTGCTCGGCAATGTCGTTGGGCGGTTGAAGAAGGGCGGCTTTCGCGTGTCGCTGTTTGCCGACGGCGATCCGGATCTCGAGGCGCTGACGATCGCCAGGGAAACCGGTGCCGACCGGATCGAACTCTATACCGGGCCTTATGGCGGATGCTACGACGATCCCGAGCGCGGCGCGGTTCTGCTTGAAGAATTGGGCCGGACCGCCGATCTCGCTGCGACCTTGGGACTTGGGGTCAATGCCGGCCACGACCTGACGGTCGCCAACCTGCCGGCACTTGCTACACGGATTTCCAATCTGGCCGAAGTCTCGATCGGCCATGGTTTGACCGCCGAAGCGCTGGAATACGGCATGGCGGAAACCGTCCGCCGCTTCTGCCGCGCCTGCGGCCAGGTCGTCTGACACCTGCGGAAGAGGGCTCCGCGTGTGCGGAGCCCTCTGTCATTTAGCCGAGCAGCACTGCCTTGCTGGCCGCCAAAAAATCTTCGAGACTGGTCAGCTTCTGGCCGGAAAGCCTGCCGGCATCGGCTGTCACCATGTCGATAAGGCCTTTGCGCGTGTTGGTGTCGAACGAGACGACGACGGGGATGATGAAGTCGGGAAGGCCGGCTGCCTTCAGGCCGCCTGCGAGTTGTTCGTCGGTGACGTGGATGACCTCAAGCGGCTTTCCGGTGACCTTCGAGACAAGCGCTGCGACTTCATCTGCCGTATGTGTCTTTTCGCCGGTCAGGGTAAAGGTCGCACTTTCGCTCGAGCCTGACGCGAGAGCGCCCGCCGTTGCCTTGGCGATATCGGTGCGGGCGATATGGGCGAGCTTTCCCGAACCGGACGCGCTGTACCATTTGCCTTCGCTCAACGCATGCGGCAGAGCCATGAACAAGTTTTCCATGTACCAGCCATTGCGCAGGATGGTGTAGGCGATCCCGGTTGCCTTGATCGCATTTTCGGTGCCGAGATGGTCCGGCGCAAAGGGGATGACCGAGGTCTCCGGGTTTGGCATCGAGGTGTAGAGGATATGCTTGGCGCCTGCCTTTTGTGCTGCGGCAACGGCGGCCAGATGCTGGCGCAGGCGCTTGCCCGGTTGGTCGAGCGCATCGGTGGAGATGATCAGGATGCGGTCGGCGCCCTTGAAGGCGGCATCCAGCGACGCGGCATCGTCGAAATCGGCAGCGCGGGTCTGCACGCCCTTTGCCGCATAGCCGGCGAGCTTGTCCGTATCGCGGCTGGTGGCGATGATGTCTGTCGGCGCAACCTTTCCGGAGGCCAGCAGTTCGTCGAGCACGAGACGGCCGAGTTTGCCGGTGGCACCGGTGACGAGGAGGGTTTGCGACATGTTCATTCCTTTGTCTGTCAAATGGCGCCCGGTTTGTTGCCGAAACATCCTGTTTGAGATATGGTTCCTAATTGAGACCTTCTCTAATTTCGTTATCTGCTGGCGGATGTAAAGGAGGCAGTTTTTTATGCGGTGGTTACGTGAAGGATACCGAGCCCCATGAACAAGATGACCGGAAAGACCGAAGGCGAGCGGGTGATCGTCGTGATGGGCATGACGTTTTCGCGGGACCAGTGTCCGGTCCGCGACGTCATCGACAATATCGGCGGCAAATGGAACACGCTGATGATTCTGGCCCTGGCCGAGGGACCAATGCGGTTTTCGGCACTGCGCCGTCTGATCCCGGATATTTCCCAGCGCATGCTGACCCAGACGCTGCGCGACCTGCAGCGGGACGGCTATATCGGCCGGGAGGTCTTTCCGACCCAGCCGCCGAGTGTCGAATACAGCCTGACCCCGCTCGGCCAGTCCTTCCTCGTGCTGGTCCGGGGGCTGGTGGACTGGTCCATGCAGCATCATCAGGCGATCCGTGCGGCCCGTGTCGCGTATGACGCAGCTGCCTGAGGATACGATCCGCGCTTGTGGGCTGGACGGTTCGTCACGCACGCTGTTAGAGATGCGGCCGAGGAAGCGTCCGGATAGGCATTGATGAAACAGCTCGATATTGGCGTGGTCGGCGCGGGGCCTGCGGGACTGGCGACGGCCCTTTTCCTGTCGCGCTCCGGTCACCGGGTTGAAATCCTCGAACGCTTCGATACGCCGGCACCGGTCGGTTCGGGCCTGTTGATGCAGCCGACAGGTCTGACGGTCCTTGCCGCTCTCGGCCTGTTCGATACCATCCAGTCACTTGGTAATCGCATCGACCGGCTGCATGGTGCCGATGCCGTCAGCGGCCGAACGGTCCTTGACGTGCGTTACGATGCGGCACCGGGCGGGCGCTACGGGCTGGCGGTGCAGCGCGCGGCTCTTTTCAATACGTTGCATGATGCGGCGCTTGCCGACGGCATCGCCATTCGCACGGGGATCAATCTGGTCTCGACGGCACAGCGGGCAGGCCGCGCTGTGTTGATGGATCAGGCGTTGCAGGATGCCGGTGACTACGATCTGGTGATCGATGCGAGCGGCGCGCGCTCGATGCTGGCTGCCGGTTCCACCTCGGCGCCAGCTATTCGCGACCTGACCTATGGCGCCTTCTGGGCGACGCTGGATGGCGCGGGCGCGGACTATGACCGAACCGCGCTGTCGCAGCGCTATGACAAGGCCAAGGTGATGATCGGATTGTTGCCGGCCGGGCGCGCTGCCGCCGGCGATCCGAACAAGGTGGCATTTTTCTGGAGCTTGAAGATCGCCGATGCCGAGGCGGTCAAGGCGGCTGGACTTGGGCAGTGGAAGTCGCTCATTCAGGGCTACTGGCCGGAATGTCAGCCGTTTCTCGACCAGATCGACGATTGGGACCAGCTGACACTGGCGCGCTACGCCCACCGGACCGCGCTGCCTCCCTATTGCGGCAATGTGGTCTTCATCGGCGACAGCGCCCATTCGACCAGTCCGCAACTGGGGCAGGGTGCCAACATGGCCCTGCTCGATGCGGCAGCGCTCAGCTATGCGCTGGCCACTTGTGCCGATATTGCCTCCGCTCTGGCCACCTATGCACGCGCCCGGCGCAATCATGTGCGGTTGTTCCAGATGCTGTCACTCGCCTTTACGCCGTTCTACCAGTCGGATTCGACCGCGATTGCCTGGGTGCGTGACCGGCTGGTTTCGACCATCGCAAAGGTCCCACCGATGCCGGGGCTGCTGGCTGCGATCGTTGCGGGTACAGTGATCGATCCGTTCGTATCTGCCGGTTTGACGGAATATGACTGGCTTTCACAGGGATATCAGGCCGACAGGGCATTGCCGCAGGTTGAGGCCGTCAAATCCAGTGCCCAAATCTGACCGGTCAGATCCTTGCCGAAGGAATGGTGGGCTTCTTCCTTCTCCAGCGTAAACCCGGCCGCGACATAGATGCGGCGCGCGGAGACGAGGATATCGTTGGTCCACAACTCCAGCCGCCGGTAGCCGGCGCTTTTGGCAAAGCGGATGCATTCGTTGACCAGCCTCGTGCCCAGGCCCTGACCGCGCGCAGCACTGTCGACGTGGAGAAGACGAAGTTTCGCCGTCTCTTCGCTGCCCCCCTTGACGAGAAAAATGCTGCCGAGGAATGTGCCGTCGCTTTCCGCGATCCAGCAGCGTTCGCGGGCGGAATCGAAGTTGCGGATGAAGGCTGCGCAGATTTCAGCGACCAGCGCTTCGTACTCGCCGTTCCAGCCATAGGTTTCGGTATAGGCTCTTGCCTGGCTTGCGATCACCATGCCCATGTCGCCGATCCGGTGCGGCCGGATGGTGATGGAAGCCGGGGCGCTTTTGCCACCCGACAACAGCAACTGCACGGACGCCATGGCGGCGCCAAGATCCCGGCGCTGCTGTTTCGCAATCGGCTCGAGCAGGGCTGCGATGCGCTGGCGTGAGCGCTCTGCCAGATCGGCCGCCACACCCAGGCCGCGCGGCGTCAGCTGCAGCAGCCGGCCACGGCCGTCCGCCGGGTCTTTCGTGGTCTCGATGAGGCCGGTATCGCCAAACGATTTGAGCATGCGGCTGAGATAGGCCGGGTCGAGTAGGAGCTCTTCCGTCAGTCTGGATGCGGATGTGGTGCCCTGGGCGGCGAGCTCGTAGATCACCCGCGCTTCGGTGAGTGTATAGGGCGTTTCCATGAAGGCGCGGTCGAGCACGCCGATCCGCTTGGTGTAGAACCGGTTGAAGGCGCGGATCGCCTCGATCTCGTCATTGCCGATTTCGGCAAAGGCTGAGTGTGACAACGCTCGGTGTGACGATTCTTGGTGTGACATGGCACTCTCCTTTGAATGCCATGATCGCAATTTATTTGACTGAGTCAAGTATTATTGAGGCAGTCTCAGGCAGCCTGCTTGCCGCTCTGCGAAACGCCTTCAAGCGCGAATTCGACGGCTGCATCGGCATGGATCGCGGTCGAATCGAAACCGGGCAGGGGCAGGTTTTCCGGATCGAGAATCAGGCAGATCTCGGTGCAGCCAAGGATGATGGCATCGGCACCATCGTTTTTCGCCCGTTCGATGACGGCCATCAGCGCGGCCCGCGAGGTGTCGAGGACGACGCCGGCGCAGAGCTCGTTGAAGATGATGTCGTGAACGAGGGTGCGATCTTCGGCATTCGGCACCATGACATCGACGCCGTCGGCTGCCATGCGGCCGGTATAGAAGCCGTGTTCCATCGTGTAGCGCGTGGCGAGCAGCAGCGGACGCTTGATGCCGGCGGCCTTCATCGATGCCGCGGTTTCGTCGATGATGTTGATCAGCGGCACGGCAATCGACGCCTGAACCTCGTCGGCGATCAGGTGCATCGTGTTGGTGCAGATCAGAACGCAGCCGGCGCCAGCGGCCTCCAGCCCCTTCGCGACCTCGGACAGGCGCTTGGCCGCGTCGTCCCAGCGGCCGGCCTTCTGCATGTCGACGATGGTCTGGAAGTCGATGGAATGCAGCATGACTTCGGCGGAATGCAAGGCCCCGAGACGCGCGCGCACGGCCTCGTTGATCATCCGGTAATAGACTGCCGAGCTTTCAAAGCTCATTCCACCGATGAGGCCGATCTTGCGCATGATGCCGTTCCTGTTCCGCTTGCGTTTGTTGATGCTGCAATTGTCGCCGATGTATGGCGGAAAGAGTTCGCTTTGTTGGGTGACATCGCATTTGTTTGCGCGTATTTTTTGCGCGATTTGAGTTTTTGGCGCAAATTTCTATCGAGTGCGTCAATGGGATGGGGAGAATAGGGCGTGCTGGACGAAAGGGACCGGAAGATTCTATCGTTGCTGCAGGAGGATGCCAGCCTGTCTGTTGGCGATCTCGCCGACAAGGTCAGCCTGTCGGTCTCGGCCTGTTCGCGCCGCATCCAGCGGCTGGAGGAGGCCGGCTATGTCGCCCGGCGGATCGCGGTTCTCGACCGCGACAGGATGGGCGTGCCGACCACGGTCTTTGCGCTGATCAAGACGGCGCACCATGCCGATGACTGGATCGACACATTTCGCAAGGTGATCGCCGGCATCCCCGAGATCGTCGAGGCACACCGCCTGACGGGCAATTACGATTATATCCTCAAGGTCGTCCTGCCGCGTGTCGAGCACTATGACGTCATCTACAAGCAGATCGTCCGCAAGGTCGAGCTGTTCGATGTCTCGGCCTCGATCTCGATGGAGATTTTGAAGAGTGGCATGGCCGTGCCGGTGGACTACGCACGATAAGCGAAAACGTGCGGCATAGCTTCGGGACGCACCGCCCTTGTGTGCACGGTTGCCATGCCGAAAGCGCAGTTGTGTATCGGTGCTGAAGCGTAGAGGCTACCTGTCAAACAGGAGAACAATCATGCCGCATGAGAATCTTCACCATGTCGTTGTCGTCGGTGGCGGGTTCGGTGGCCTGCAGCTGGTCAAGGATCTCAAGGGTGTGCCCGTCAAGATCACCCTGATCGACCGGCGCAACCATCATCTCTTCCAGCCGCTGCTCTATCAGGTCGCAACGACCCTTTTGGCGACATCCGAAATCGCCTGGCCGATCCGCCTGTTGTTTCGTGATCGGCCGGAGGTCACCACGCTGCTGGCGGAGGTGGAAAGCGTCGATCCTGCGGCCAGGACATTGGCCCTGAGGGGCGGCGAGACCATCCGCTATGATACGCTGGTGCTGGCGACCGGGGCGACGCATGCCTATTTCGGCCGTGACGACTGGGAGCCCGTGGCGCCGGGGCTGAAGACGCTGGAGGATGCTACCACCATTCGCCGGCGCCTGTTGCTCGCCTTCGAGCAGGCCGAGATGGAGACCGATGCCGAGGCGCGGGCAGCACTTTTGACCTTCACCATCGTCGGCGCAGGGCCGACGGGCGTCGAGCTTGCCGGGATTATCGCCGAACTGGCGCATGTCACCCTGCCGCAGGAATTCCGCAATATCGATACGCGTCAGACCCGGGTGATCCTGGTCGAGGCGGGGCCGCGCGTGCTCGCGAGTTTTGCCGAAGAACTCTCGGTCTACGCCCAGACCGCGCTCGAAAAACTGGGCGTAGAGGTTCTCATCGGCGAGCGGGTGACGGAGTGCAGCGCCGGGGGCGTGATGATCGGCGACCGCTTCGTCGGCAGCCGGACCATCGTCTGGGCGGCCGGTGTTCAGGCCTCTCCCGCAGCAGAGTGGCTGGGCGTGCCGGCCGACAGGGCAGGCCGCGTCATCGTCGAGAAGGATTTGAGCGCGCCGGGCTTGCCGGATGTCTTCGTCATCGGCGATACCGCGTCTGTCATGGAGGGCGACGGCAAGCCGGTACCCGGTATCGCGCCTGCCGCCAAGCAGCAGGGCGCCTATGTTGCAAAGCTCATCAAGGTAGGGCTGGCGCAGAAACCGGCGCTGCCACCCTTCCGCTACCGCCATCAGGGCAGTCTTGCGACCATCGGCCGGCGGTCGGCGATCATCGATTTCGGCCGCTTCAAGCTGACCGGCGCCCTGGCCTGGTGGATATGGGGCATCGCCCACATCTATTTCCTGATCGGCACGCGCAGCCGCTTCGTCGTCGCCTGGAGCTGGCTGTGGATCTATCTCAGCGGCCAGCATACGGCGCGGCTGATCACCCAGAAGGAAACGCTGCAGACGGCACCACCGGATGGCGGCAAAAGCAGATGACCGCGTCGCCTCCAGCGCCTCCGGTGATCCGGCGCGGGATGTCCCACGCGCCGGATGGCTAAAGGTATCGATTACGGAATGATCCGCTGCCTGCGCATCTCGCGAAACACCGACGGGAACATTTCGCCGGTCTGCACATAATCATGGAACCCCAGCCGGCGCGCCTTGGTTCCATCGGCGAAGAAGTCATAATTCCAGCTGAACACCGCATCTCCAAAACCCCAGGAGGAGACGGCTTCATAGGGGTGATCGGCGAGCCCGTATTTCTTCTTCATCTCTTGCCAGAGCGCTGCCTTGTCCGCCATCACCACGTTGAGCGACATCGGCAGCGGCGCCGCTGTCTCCATCTCGAAGAAGCGCGCGATCTTTGGCCACATCTCGTTCCACCGGAACAGGTCGCCATTGGTGATGTTGAAGGCCTGGTTGGCACATTGCGGATTGGTCGCCGCCCAGACGGTTGCCCTTGCCAAAAGCCCGGCATCGGTCATTTCGATCAGCGTATCATAGGCGCCGGGCTTGCCGGGGAAGCGCAAGGGGAGCCCGAGTTCCTTCGACATCGAGGCATAGAGACCGATGACCATCGCAAGATTCATCGGATTGCCGGTGGCGTCGCCGACGACGACCGAGGGGCGCAGCGCCGACCATGTCCAGGACTTGCCCCGCTGCTCGCTTTGCAGAAACGCCTGCTGGTCCATGTTGAATTCCGGCGGCATGTGATTGTCTTCGTCCTCGTGGGCGGGCGTCTTGAAGGGGCCGAGATGGGCGCCGTAGACCTTGTAGCCCTGCATCAGGCTGACATGAGCAAGGTTTGGCGCCACCCGCTCGACGGCGGTGACGACGTTGACCAGCATGGCGAGGTTGGGCTCGACCAGCTCGGCCCAGGTCGGGCGCTCCTGATAGGCGGCGTAGAAAATGTGAGTCACTTCCGTGAGATCGGCGAGTTTGTTGAAGCAATCTGCCGGGTCGAGCAGATTGACCGATATGTGCCTGATCTTCCCGGTCGAGGCGCCGCCGCGCCGGGAAAGGCCGATGATCGACCAATCCTCAAGCGTTTCCAGATGCCGGGCGAGATTGCCGCCGATGACGCCCTGGGCGCCGACGATGAGGGCGGTTTTGCGCTGATTGTCCATGACGGTCTCCTGATGTGCCGATGCATGAGATATGGACGCGCCTCGATTTGAGAACTAGACAACGATAAGGCACAGGATTTGTGAGGTGAGGGCACAATGGCGCGGCTGGATATCAATCGCTCCGGCGAGATGGAAGTGTTCGTGCGGGTGGTCGATCTTGGTGGCTTCTCGGCAGCTGCACGGGATTTCGCCATGACGCCCTCGGCGGTGAGCAAGCTGGTGACCCGGCTGGAAAGCCGGCTGAATGCGCGGCTGGTCAACCGCTCGACACGCAAGCTGCAGCTGACGCCGGAGGGCTGCCGTTACTACGAACATGGCGTTCGGGTGCTGGCCAATCTCGATGAGGCGGAGCGTGCGGCTGCCGCTGCCGACAGCCCGAGCGGGCGCATTCGTGTCAGCACCAATGTTCCTTTCGGCCGGCACGTGCTTTTGCCGGTCGTGCCGGATTTCGTGGCGCAGTTTGCGGATGTGTCGCTCGACCTGTCGCTGACCGATCATGTCGTCGATCTGCTGGAGGATCGCACCGATGTCGCCGTGCGGGCAGGGCCACTGAAGAGTTCGGCATTGATGGCGCGAAAACTGGGTACCGTGAAAATGCATATTGCTGCGGCGCCCGCCTATCTCCAGCGCAAAGGCGTACCCCTGCATCCGGACGATCTGGCAGGGCACAATCTGCTCGGCCCCAATTATGTCCGCGCCAGCGGCGGCTGGCCGTTTTCCGACGATGGCATCGACGTGACCATCAAGCCGGCCGGCTGCATACAGGCGAGCGACGGGGAGGCCCTGCGGGAGCTTGCGCTGGCTGGCGCAGGGCTGGCGCGGCTTGCCGATTTTCAGCTGCGGCAGGATTTTGCCCGTGGCGCGCTGGTACCGGTGCTGGAAAAGTTTACGCAGTCAGACAGCGAGGAGGTTCATGCGATCTTCCTCGGTCAGGGCGGACATATGCCCGCGCGGATACGGGTGTTTCTGGATTTCCTCGCCGAGCGCTGCCGCGTTAGCTGAATCCTGTCGCGGAGCGGACATCGTGCCGTCGTTCTTGCATTCCAAGAGCGTCAGATGCCGGAATGACAGGATTGCTGTAATCGCGTTGCCGCCGGTCTCGACCGAAAGACAGTCACTGGTTGTTGATGCTGATCACCGCCCAGTGGGATGAGCTGCAATCGCCATTGTCGCAGACATTGCTCATCCAGACGGCACCGTCCGCCAGCATCACGCCGTCGCTGTTGACGAAGAGCTGGTCGAAAGTCTGGCCTGCAACGGCATCCCTTGTGTCCTGGGTCACCAGCGTGTCGAAATTCTCGACGAAATCATCCGCGTTCTGGATCTCATAGCTTTCGCCATTGGCCGCAACCCGCAAGGGATATTCGGCAAGCCCCGCGATCGTTGCCGCATCGTCATTGCCCATCGCTTCCACCAGGCTGAGCAGCGGCTCGCTCAGGTCTCCGGCATTGCCATGCAAAGATTCGATCCGGTTGTAGACTTCCTCATCGGATTGAGCCGACGCCGAAACCGGCAGAAATGAAAGGGTGGCGGCCAAAAACAGGGCGGCTTTATTCACTCGAAGCATGAAGACTCCAGGGTAGACGATGATGTTAGCCGCACATTAGCGGAGCATCCTTGGAAACGAAACGGGGACGGGAGCGTCCATTTCGGGGTGAGTGCTGTTCTCCCCATGACGTTTGGCGGCGCGGCAATATTCGATGTGACTGCTCCTCAATCTTGCGGGAACACGGCAGTTCAAAATCCTTCCAAATCAGGCTTGACCGGTCCCCGGCTTTGCGGCATAAGCGGCGAACCGTACCGTACGGTACTGTGAATGGAGATGATTTTTGCAGCTTGCCGCCCACCCGCACCAGCCGGACTATTCGCCACGCCAGAACGATGTTCTGGACAGCGCGCTGCGTCTGCTTGTCGATGGCGGGGAGAAGGCGCTGACGACGGCGGGTGTGGCGCGGGCCGCCAACTGCTCGAAGGAAAGCCTGTACAAATGGTTCGGTGATCGCGACGGTCTGCTGTCGGCGATGATCGGCTTTCAGGCAAGCAAGGTGCGGACGTTCGACGATACCGCCGAAACGCTGACGGCGGCGGCGCTGCAGGAGCACCTGGTGCTGTTTGCGCGCGATCTGCTGGAAGTTTTGGGCGGCGATGTTTCGCTGGCGCTCAACCGGCTGGCGATCGGGCAGGCGAGCCGCGACGGCTCCAAGCTCGGATCGATGCTGCAGGAGCGCGGCCGCCGGCAGATCGGCAAACGCGCGGGCGCGCTTCTGGAAGCGGGGCGGGATGCCGGACTTCTGGTGTTCGGCGACCGCGACGACGCCTATGATACGCTGTACGGCCTGATCGTTTCCGATCTGCATCTGCGCATGCTGCTCGGCGAGGACAGGGACCGCATAGTCAAGGATTTCGGCCGCAGGGCGCAAAAGGCGGTGTCCGCCTTTCTTCGCCTCTACGGCAGTGAAAAGAGTTCGGCCAGGTCCTGAGGGCGGCCGGAAGAGTTTATAGAGAGACAAGCAAAGGGAAGGAAATTACAATGCGCGTCTATTACGATCGTGATGCTGATCTCAACCTCATCAAGTCCAAGAACGTCGTTATCGTCGGTTACGGTAGCCAGGGCCGCGCCCACGCGCTGAACCTGAAGGACAGCGGCGCGACCAATGTCGTCATCGCGCTCAAGGCCGGTTCCGCCACCATCAAGAAGGCCGAAGCCGATGGCTTCAAGGTCATGACCGTTGCCGAAGCTGCCAAGTGGGGCGACCTGTTGATGATGGCGACCCCGGACGAGCTCCAGGCCGACATCTACAAGGCAGACATCGCCGGCAACATCCGTGACGGCGCTGCCATCGCCTTCGCGCACGGCCTCAACGTTCATTTCGGCCTCATCGAGCCGAAGGAAACGCTCGACGTCGTCATGATCGCACCGAAGGGCCCCGGCCACACGGTTCGCGGCGAATACCAGAAGGGCGGCGGCGTTCCCTGCCTCGTTGCCGTCGAGAAGAACGCTTCCGGCAATGCGCTTGATCTCGCTCTCTCCTACGCCTGCGGCGTTGGCGGCGGCCGTTCGGGTATCATCGAAACCAACTTCAAGGAAGAGTGCGAAACCGACCTCTTCGGCGAACAGGTCGTTCTGTGCGGCGGTCTGGTCGAGCTGATCCGCGCCGGTTTCGAAACGCTGGTCGAAGGCGGCTATGCGCCGGAAATGGCCTATTTCGAGTGCCTGCACGAAGTCAAGCTGATCGTCGACCTGATCTATGAAGGCGGCATCGCCAACATGAACTACTCGATCTCCAACACGGCCGAGTGGGGCGAATACGTCTCGGGTCCGCGCATCATCACGGCTGAAACCAAGGCTGAAATGAAGCGCGTTCTCACCGACATCCAGACCGGCAAGTTCACCTCCGACTGGATGCAGGAATACCGTTCGGGTGCGGCCCGCTTCAAGGGTATCCGCCGCATGAACGATAACCACCAGATCGAAGAAGTCGGCGCCAAGCTGCGCGGCATGATGCCGTGGATCGGCAAGAACAAGCTGGTCGACAAAGCCAAGAACTAATATTTGCTGCATAGCGGCATCGTAGTGTTGCATTGCACTATAAGTATAGGCCGGGATTGTATTTCTCGGCCTATTTCTGTTTTTTCTATAGTCTTTGGAACTTAGGGGTTTCTAAGGTATTCTTGACCTTAGGAGGGTACCCCATGGCTACGTTCTTCTATCATTTCGCAACCTTCGACGTCGTGATCATTGGCGCTATCGTCATGCTGATCGCACTTAGTTACTACGGCYGGGAAGTTTGAATCCGGAACTGCTGGCGGAAGACTTGTGAAATCGGCGGCAAAATTGTCCACGTCAAAGAGCTTCCTCGTTCGCTCTTCAACGTGGCCAAAACCGCATGTCGCGTCCGACGCAACCGGGGACTACAGGACGAAGAAATCGCTGGAGCCGAGGCTCAGGTTCTTGTCGAGAAGTGCGAACTGCACCTGCGCCGTCCCGCCTATCCCATCCAAATCGTAAAAGAGTTTACCGGACGTCGCATCGTAGATGATGTGGTCCGAGCTATCCTTCGCCGATGTGCCGATACGGAACTCCGTGGATGTCATGCTGCTTCCAAGCGCCTTGAAGATCGCGTCGTCGAGGCCAATGAGGTCTTTCGCCGCATCGAAGCTTTTGATGCGGTCGATATTGCCCGAGCCCAGCTTGGTGTCGAATGCGAAAGTGTCCGCTCCGCTCTTGTGTCCCGTTAGCGTATCGGCACCGATCTTCCCGTTCAGCACCATCGTGTCGCCACGGGCCACAATGCTATCCGCGCCGGAGCCGCCGTTCACGGTCACCGTGTCGCCGGCGGCGACCTTGAGCGATCCGAGTGAGGCATACCGCGCCATATCGAATACGAATGCGTTGTTCGTTGCATCGATCGTGTCTACTCCGGTGGTTTTGAGCGCCGAGATCTGGGCGGCCGTCAGCGACTGAATCTTTGCACCGGTATCTGTGAGCGTCACCGTATCGCCGGCATCGATGACAATGCCTGCTGCCGTCAGTGCCTTGGCTTGATCGACGGTGAGAACGAGCTTGTTGTCGCTCGCGTCCAGCCGGTCGAAGCCTGCGCTATCAAGCAAATCAATCTGCGCGACCGACAATGTTTTCAGGTTCGCGCCCGTATCGACGACCGTTGCGGCATCGCCGGACGCGATGCTCAAACCCGCTGTCCCAAGGACCTTCGCCTGGGCGACAGTCAGCGAAAGCATGTTATCGCTCACGTCGATGCTGTCGACGCCCGTTGCCTTCAGGGAAGATATCTGGGCAGCCGTCAAGGCTTTGATTTTTGCCCCGGTGTCTGTGAGCGTCACCGCATCGCCGGCTGCGGCGACAATGCCCGCTGCAACCAGGGCTTTGGTCTGATCGGCCGACAGAGACAGTTTGTTGTCGGTCGCGTCCAGCTTGTCGATGCCGAGTGCATCAAGGGCAGCGATTTCCGCCGTGATCGATGCCTTCAGGTTCGCGCCCGTATCGGTGACGGTGACGACATCGCCGGATGCAATCTTTCGGCCCGCAGCAACAAGTGCACGGGCTTGCGCGAGCGATAGCGCAATGGCGTTGTCGGTCGCATCGATTGTATCGACGCCCGTTGTCTTGAGCGCTGAAATCTGCGCAGACGACAGCGTTTTCAAATTGGCGCCCGTGTCTGTCAGCGTCACCGCATCGCCGGAAGCGATGGTGATGGCGGCTGTTGCCAGCGCCTTTGCCTGTGCGAGGGAGAGGGACAGTTTGTTGTCGGTCGCGTCCAGCTTGTCGAAACCGGCCGTGTCGAACCGCGCGATGTTTGCTACGGATAGAGTTGCCGCCAACTGCGCACCGGTGTCCGCGAACGTCACGACGTCGTTGGCCGCGAATTTGATCGTGAACGACGTAAACCACGATGCCTGGTCAGACGAAACCGACACGACATTGTCCGTTGCATCGACAACGAGCCTATTCGGATCGGGCACGGTGCCGAAGGCCCTCGGTATCAACGCGCCGATATCCGTGACCCTGATCGTGTCAATCATTTCCAGGTAGCCGGGTGACAGAAATCTGGCCTCCGCCGTCGTGATGTCAAGCGTAATGGTGTCTGCCTCCATCAGAGTGATACCGGCGGTGCTCAACGCGTCGAGTTGGACATAGGAGAGGGCAAAGGCGTCCTTGGCGTGGAGTGTGACGCCGGCGTCGGTAAGCGAACCAAGCGTCGCAATCAGTTCTGCGGTCAGTGCGGCGATCGCGCCAGGAGAGTCGTCGATCACAACCGCCGGCTCGACAGCAAAGGAGCGTTCGGCTGCGGTGACGGCCTGCTGGATGCTCCAGGTGAGTACCCCGCCGCCGTCAACCACGAGTTTGTCAAGCCCCGCGGCTTCGAGCGCAATCATGTTCTCGACGGAAAGGCCGCTGATATTGTCGGCCGTATCCTCGATGTGAACCTGGGTCGCTTCTGCAAAGGCCACTCCACCCTCGACCAGTGCCAGTGCGTGTTGCACGGTAAGCGCCATCTGACCGCTTGATGCCGAGACCAGGTTGACGCCGACCCCGCCGAGCTTGAGCAGATCCGATACCGGCAAGGCGTCCAGCGTCTCGGTCTGTAGCGTTACCACGCCGCCAACGAAGTGCAGCCCCTTGTCGAAGGCGGCAAAGAGGGGAGCTGCGCTCTCGAACGTGACCGCGTTGTCCAGGACGTACAGCTCATCGATATAGAGACCATCCGTGCCGATCTTGTCGAAATTGATGGAGGCCATATAGGCGAGCGCATCGTTGCTCGCCATCAGCGTGACCGTGTTGCTCGCCAGAAAGTGCGTGCCCCCGCCGCTCAGCATGTATTGTGCCTGAGCGAACGTCACCATTCCCGGATTGTCCGACGAGTTGAAGTCGATAATGTCGATCTGCGCCGAGGAGAACAGTTCGAGTGTGCTCGGAGAAAGCGCGGCGAATTCGTCTGCAGTCAGCGACAGGGTGTATGTGTCGTCTTGCGTAAGCGGTATGCCGCTTTCCGCGATGAGTGTTGCCTGGGCGACCGTGAGCGTGAGACTGTCCGTCCCGGAAAGTTGGAGGGGATCGATGACATCGACACCCGCCGCGCGCAGGGTGCTCAATTGATCCGCAGTCAGCGCGGCGATGTTCTCTATGCTGTCGGCCAAGGTGATCGGGTGATCATCGCCAAATTTGAGGCTTGTGGAAGCGATCGTCGCGGCCAGAACCGCGTTCATCGACAACGCATCAGTCGGTGCGATCATCTCGATGGAATTCAGAACGAGCGATGCGAAGTCGGTCTCGGAATAGGCGGCGATATTTTCGGGAGTGTCTGTGAGCGTCACGGTGCCCGCTCCGCCGAAGGTCACTCCGCCGGCAATCGCCGCGAAAATCGTCTCGGCCGAAAGGATCAGGTTGCCTTCGGTTACGTGGATATGGGTTATGTTCGGCGCCAGGCTCAACAGATCGATGAAATCGTCGGCGGAAAACGCGGCGAAATTCTCGGCGGTATCCCTGACCAGGACAAACGAGCCGGTGGAGATCGTGTAGCCGGCTTGTGCCGCAAACAGCGCGGGGGTAGCCGAGATTGCCGGGTCCCCGAAATTCACCAGACGAAGCGTATGAATGCCGGTGGCGTAAAAATTCTCGAAATCACTGTACGACAGAGTCTTCAACTCGCTGTCGATGGTCTGAAGCTCGCCCGCTATGCCGTCGGTAAAGTGAATGCCCGCCTCAACGACGGCCTGCAGTGATGATACGAGAACTGTGATGGCTCCGCTCCCCGAGCCGACGATGTCGACCCCGGCGTTGCCAAGCAATGTGTAGCCTTGTGCCGAGAGGTTGTAGGTATAATTCGTCGTGTCTATAAAGGTGAGGCTCCCGCTTCCCTCGAACGTCACGTTCGCGACTGCAGGATTGATCTGCCAGCTGGTGATCGTGATATCGCCACTCGGCGCGAACACGTTCACCCCTTTGGAGACGAAGTCGGAAAACTCATCGGCACCCAGCGCTGCGATGTTCTCGGGCGTATCGGCGATCGTGTAGTTTCCGGACCAGGAACCGAGCGCTGCGAATTCCGCAATCGTATACGTCGTCATGAAACTTTTTTCCTTTGCATCAGGCTCGCTTTGCCGAGCTCCAATATGCTGCATGACTGCGGGCAGCGTGCCCGAGGGCCATGAAAGGTTGCGGGAGGCAATTCTTCTAAAACTTAAAATCGGGCCGAGCTTAACTACCAAATTCGTTTCGAATCTATTTACGGGCAGCTGATTGGCGTGGCCATTTTTGGTGACGTTCTGCGATAGGACAAACGCAGATCGATGGGTAGGAGCTCGTCGTCTCGAAAGGCGCTGCCATGAGGCGGGCTCTCACAGAGAAGACGAGAATATTTTAGTGAAATCAATATGTTCTGTGTTATCACGCCTACTTGACTATGAGCTGGCGCAGCGGTTCAAGGCACCGGATTCCTTCCGGCCAAATAAGGCTAACAAGGCGCGGTCGTTGACCAAATCTGATGAGCCGCAGGTGATGCCGTCGCCGGGTGACTTGGCGGGTCGCGGCGCCATTTTCCTGCGTGAATACTGAAGGTTTAATCGATCTCAGATTGCAATATTTTCTGGTCATCCTGCTGGCGGCTTCCATTGACAGGTTTCTATGAGCGGTGATCATGGGGGGCTGCCTGAAGAGCCATTTCGGAGGAAGATATATAGGTCAGCATTATTGACTTAATAAGCGCGGCGTGATGTGCTCCGGAAAAAGCATAATCTGAGGAAACTTCCATGCTCGATTGGGAAAATATCTTCGCGACGCGCTCTTCACGGATGCGCGCTTCGGAAATCCGTGAACTGCTGAAACTTTTGGACCGGCCCGACATCATCTCCTTTGCCGGTGGCATTCCGGATCCGGCGCTGTTTCCGGATGAGGAATTCAAGACCGCCTATGCCGATATTTTCGGCGGCCCGACGGTCAGCGCAGCGCTGCAATATTCGGTCAGCGAAGGCTATCTGCCGCTTCGCCAATGGCTGGCCGGCCGCATGGCGGACATCGGCATTCCGTGCGAACCGGAAAATATCCTGATCACCTCAGGCTCGCAGCAGGCGCTCGATTATCTCGGCAAACTGTTCCTGTCGCCCAACGATACCGCTCTGGTTACATGGCCGACCTATCTTGGTGCGCTGCAGGCATTCAACGCTTATGAGCCGGCCTACGATCAGCTATCGCCGGCGGGCAACCGCACGCCGCAGACCTACCGCGATGTCGCGGCAGAAGCGGGCGGCCGGGTGAAGTTCGCCTACATGTCGGCCGAGTTCGCCAACCCGACCGGCGAAACGCTGGACCTTGCAGCGCGCGAAAAGGTTCTCGACCTTGCCGAGGAACTCGATATCGCCGTTATCGAGGATGCCGCCTATCAGTCGCTGCGTTATGACGGCGAAGCCGTGCCGCCGATGCTGGCGCTCGAGATTGCCCGCAAGGGTTCGATCAACGAAACCCGCACGATCTATTGCGGCAGCTTCTCCAAGACGCTGGCGCCCGGTCTTCGCGTCGGTTTCGTGGTTGCGGCCATGCCGATCATCCGCAAGCTGGTGCTGATGAAGCAGGCGGCAGACCTGCATTCGTCGACCATCAACCAGATGGCCATCTGCCATGTTGCCGAGCGCGGCTTTGATGCGCAGGTCAACAAGATCCGCGCCGTCTACAGCAAACGGCGCGACGCCATGCTGGCCGCCTTGGCGAAATACATGCCGAAGGGCGTCAGCTGGACGGTTCCGGAGGGCGGCATGTTCGTCTGGCTGACCTTGCCTGCCGGCATGGATGGAGCGGATCTCCTGGCCAAGTCGCTGGTGTCCGCAAAGGTTGCCTTCGTGCCCGGCAAGGCGTTTTTCGCCGATGGTTCGGGTGCCAACACCCTGCGTGTCAGCTTCTCCTGCGCCGACGAGGCGATGATCGAGGAGGGGATTTCCCGTCTCGGCGGCCTGATCGGCGCAGAAGCAGCGGCGATTGCCGCCTAACTTTCATCTGCGAGGCAGGCGAGAGCCGCCTCGTAGATCACATCAGGCAGCACGTCGAAGGTATAGGGCATGTGGACGCGTTCCCATTTCTGATGGTAGTCGCGCCCCCACGGCCCGATATTGACCACCGGATAGGACAAAAGTCCGTCCGGGGCTTTGTCGATGAAGGCCTGGCAGGGGGTGTTGCCGGACAAAAGCTGCGTCTGTCCCGCTGCCGGGCGATGCCCGAAGAAGCTCATGTCGGAAATGCCGGCGAAGAACTGTTTCGCCTTGATGCTTGTCCGGTGCCGCTTCGCGCATGTTTCTGCGGCCGACATCATATTGCGCTCGAAAGCACGGCCGCGATCGCCGGCGCTGTCCAGATGGACGCGCGGATAGTGCAGGGTCGAGAAACCGACGACCACCAGAGGCCCTTCCAGACCCGCCTCGGCCAGTGTTGCCGCAACGATCTGGCGGGTGGTCGACAGCGGGTCTTCACCGCCGGACAAGGATTGATCGAGCGCCTCCAGCCGGCCGGCCGCGGCTTGTCCGCCATGAGCGACGGCCAGGCTGTGCAGCTCGGCGTAGGACAGAACCTGTCCCTGATGGGCTTCTGCGCGGCCTGAGCCCTGACGCGCAAAGAACGCCTTTGCATTCCGTGTCTGTGCGTCGAGCGCCGTTTGCATGGCATTTGCCGCAATCGCGCGAAACTCGGCGAGAACATCTTCCGGGGTGCGCCGGTGCGTCAGCCAGTTGAACGACAGCCAGACATGCGCGGGCGTCGTCACCTCATATCCATGGCGCACATCCTTGGCTTCCAGGCAGACCGGTGCCGGCGAAATCTCCCCATGGGCTTCATCGCAAAGCGCGCTGTTCATCTCCATGGCGCGCATGATCTCGGCGCCGATCAGGTGGGCGCTGACGCCGTCGAAGGCATAACCGGCATGGGTGGGGCGGCCGGCAACGAAGGCGAACGGAGAGAACTTGCCGACCGAGCCGAGATAGACGGCGCGGCCTTCTTCGCCGTCGCCATCATCGCCGCTGGCATCGAGATTGATGCCGCCGATCATGTCGAGATCGAACTTTTCGGCGATGGCGGGCAGGGCATCGCGTAACGCGCGCATGCCGCGCGACCGGTTCTCTTCATCGGGCGTCGCGACGAACAGGAGATTGCCGGGTGGTTCGTCCAGTTCGGCAAAGCGCTCGAGAGCGGCGATCCCTGCGGCAAGGCCGCTCTTCATGTCGAGCAGACCGCGGCCCGCGAGGAAATCGCCGGTCATGAGGTCGCTCAACGCCTTGTCTTCCGCCGGATTGCGCGTTTTGGCGGTGAGTTCGTCGATCAGGGCCTTGGTCAAGGCTTCCGGTTCGCAGGCAAGCGACACCAGCGAACCATAATTGGCGATCGAGACGGTATCGAAATGGCCCGCCAGAACCAGGCATCGCCGGCCCTTTCCGCGCACCAGCGCCAAAACGTTTTGGCGGGCGGGTGCGCCGTGGCTATCCAAAGCCAGCAGATTTTCCGGGTGCTTGCGAAAATAGGGCGTGCCGCCGAGCAGTTCGATCAACCGGCCGGAGAATGCAGCCTCGCCGTCGCTTTCCGTGACACTGGGCCACCGCGTCATTTCGACGGAGAGTTCGCCGGCGCGCGACAGCGAATTGCGGAGAGACGTGCGGTCGGCAGACGGCATTTTCGGCGATCCTCTAGCGATTTGAGTAGCCCCCTAATGACGAGGCTGGTGAACTCTAGCGGCCAGCTCCATAAAGCGAAATGGCAATATTATGGAAAATTGCTTGATATTTTGAGCAAAATGGCAGGGTATGTTGCCATAATAGCAAGGGTACACTCATGGACAGCACAGACCGGCGCCTGTTGGCAATTCTCAGGACCGATGGCCGCGCCTCGATTTCGAAACTGGCAGAGCTTCTGAAAATATCACGCGGCACGGTGCAGAACCGGATCGACCGGCTGACTGCCGACGGCGTTATCGCCGGATTTACGGTGCGCATCGCGACGGCGGAAGACCCGCATGCCGTCCGGGCCGTCATGCTGATCGAGATCACCGGTCAGAAAACGGTCTCGGTGGTCAAGACGTTGCGCGGCATTCCGGAAATCCGGGCGCTGCACACGACCAATGGCGCCTGGGACCTCGTTGCCGAAATCGAAACCGAAAACCTTGCCGCGTTCGACCGCGTCCTGCGCCATGTGCGGGCGCTGGAAGGCGTCTCCAAATCGGAAACCAGCCTGTTGCTGACGACGATCTGAGCGGCACATTCCATCCGGCAGACATGACGCGTAGCAGCCTGACTTCGCTCTGGGACAACTGGTTACGGCCAGGCGCGGCTGTGCTATTGTGTCATCAACCAGGTTCTGCAGGAGCCCAGGTGACCAACAGGGACACTATCGAGTGGTGGAGATGTCCGTTCAGCGCCGTCTTGCTGCCATCCTTGCCGCCGATGTAGTCGGTTACAGTCGCCTCATGGGCGTGGACGAGGACGGCACCTTGGCGGTCGTGCGGAACCTCCGCGCCGAAGTGATCGAAACTAGGATCGCCGAGCACCAAGGTCGGCTGTTTAAGTCTATGGGGGATGGCTTTCTCGCGGAATTCCCCAGCGTCGTGAAAGCCGTGGCCTGCGCAGTTGCATTACAGAAGGATATGGCAGCACGGAACGCAGAGCTGTCAGAAGACCAAGCCATCCAACTCCGCATTGGCGTCAACTTGGGGGATGTGATTGCTGAGGATGGCGATGTTTTCGGTGAAGGCGTGAACGTCGCTGCGCGGATCGAGAGGCTTGCCCCGGCGGGCGGCATTGCAGTCACCGGCATGGTTCATGACAACGTAGGAAGTCGCCTTGATCTCTCGTTTGAAGACATGGGTGAGCAGCAACTCAAGAATATCGCCCAGCCGGTCCGGGTCTATAGTCTGGGAGCTCCCTCAGGAACATCGGTGCGACCAACAGCGGTAGAACGAATCAAACCGTCCATAGCAGTACTGCCATTTACCAACATGAGTGGTGATCCCCGGCAACAGTACATTTCCGATGGGATCACCGAGGATATCATTACCGAACTCGCCCGCTTTCGCGGCCTATCCGTAGTAGCTCGCCACGCGTCGTTTCATTTTGCCAACAAAGGAAAAAGTCATATCGAAGTAGCGCGGGAACTGGGCGTTGCCTATGTAGTTGAGGGTAGTCTACGCAAATTGGGCGACCGAATACGCATCACAGCCCAGTTGGTCGATGCCATAACCGGCACTCACGTCTGGGCCGACCGCTACGATCGCGATGCGCAGGAAATCTTCGCTGTCCAGGACCTTGTTGTGGCCGCAATCGTAACAATGCTGGAGGGCCGTATGTACGCTGCAGAAGCAGCAAAAGCCCGTGCAAAACCAACTACTAGCTGGTCGGCTTATGACTGTCTGTTACAAGGCCGCAATCTATGTGACCATCAGCGTGATGCCGAAGCCGTACCCCTACTTGAGCGGGCAGTTGCCGTCGATCCGCATTTTGCACTTGCGCATGCCTGGCTGGCGATAGCTCTTACCATCAGCAATATCATTGTGCTCGATGACGATCAGATGRCCAAGGCTGAGAGCGCTTCGAAACAAGCGCTGGAACTCGATGCCAACGACGCCACGTCTCATTGGGCAAGAGCGCTCTACTACCTTTGGACAGGGGACCATGACCGTTCACGCTTCCATTTTGACAGGGCGCTGACGCTCAATCCGGCGGATATACAGATTAAGGGCGATTACGCGAACTGGCAGCGCGCCAGTGGCAGGCCGGCCGATGCGTTGGCCACAATCGATGCCGCCATAGGCTTGGGTCCCTTCGTGCCCGATTGGTTTGCAGCGATTCGCGGCCTGACGCTCTTTGACCTCGCTCGATATGCTGACGCAGTCGAAGCGCTCGAGAGTGTCCCTGTACAACGCTCCAGTGGCCTCTTGTACCTAGCCGCCGCGCGCGCGCAATTGGGCGACTTTACTGGTGCAAGTGAGATGATCGCCAAGGTGAAGCTGGTGAAACCGGATTTATCGCTTCGGAATGTGATCCAGGTACTGCACTACGCACGCCCTGAAGCTCAGCAACACTTGATTGATGCCCTGCGGAAGGCGGGGCTGCCGGAGCAGTATGTGCGCCCCTTGCGAGCAAGTTGAGTTAACTTCTGCTCGTGGCCCATTGCTTCTTTTCGCTGCGCTGCAAACGTTGGTCGCTTTCGGTGCATAGCGGACGCCGGCAAGTCGTCCGCCCGGCTGATTTATGGGTTTGCGGCCTAGTCAGGGGCGAAACTCATGCACCGGCAGTCGCCGCATCTGATAGCCGACGCCATGATCGCAGCCGTCCTGCCTATACGCAAGCCATGCCAGTCGCGGGACATCAAAAGGAAAGGGGCGCTTCGACGCTCCCCCAAGGTGCTGTCCCCGCTCAGTCCTTTGCAAGCACGATAACGCGGTCGGCTGCGCTATAAAGCAGTTTCCCGGACTTTGAGGGATTGACGGTGACGCCGCCGAGCCGGCGCAGGTCCGTATCGCCGTCGCGCTGGCGGCGGTAGCCGATCGCCACCTCGCCGCGTCGCAGGGCGGCAAGGCAGATCGTGTAGAAGGTGACGGGTTCACCAATGGCGACATAGTCGCTGACCGGCCGCATATAGATTTCCGATCCGTCTTCATCGAGAAGTTCGTCGAAAATTGCCGCCATGCGCTCGTTTTCGGAAGCCTGCGCCAGCATCAGGCTGACCAGCTTGTTGCTGACGACGAAATCGTCGGCGCGGGTGACTTCCGCCAGCTCCCGGTTGCGCACGTCGGTCATCTCGCTGACGACGCTGATATGGCGGCCCGCCTGTTCGGCGATCTTGCGCAGCTGCAGCAGCGTCACCAAAGTCCGGGTGTCGGCCGGCTGCGGCGCCATATGGTCGCTGTAGCCGAGAACCAGAACGTGATCGTAGCTTGGAATGTCCAGCGCATCGAGTTCGCTGCGGTTGCTGGTGTCGATGACGCGGTAATCGACGGACATATTGCCGTTTGCCACTTTGAGAGCCGCGATTTCATCCTCAAGCTCCGGCGTGTCGGCGGCAATCGTCAGCAACGAGCCGGATGCGACGTAACGCGAGAGTTCGAAGGTGATGATCGGGCCGCGACGGTTCCAGCCGAGAAGCAGGGTTCGTTCCGGCCCCTGTTCGCGCGCTGCCACCGGAAGAATGGCGTTCTTCTCGATATGGATTTCATTGTTTCCGGATTTGATCGCGGCATCGTCCTCGGCGATGATGACGGCGCGTTCGCCCGGCTTGAAGATACGGCCCGGCGGTGGATTGAGATGCACCTGGCCGGCCTCGTCGCAAAGGCCAATCAGGGTCGAGGTCTCATAGGCCATGACGGCGGCGGCAAAGCTCTTGCCGGTGATATCGGGCTGTTCCAGCGTATAGATCTCGCAGCCGTCGAAATCGAGCAGTTCGGAATAGACGGCGCTCAAGCCCGACTGGCGGCTGGAATGCACGACAATGCGGGAAATCAGGTCGTCGGCCAGAATGAGCTGCAGTTCGGCTCCGCCGACGATGCGGGCGACGTCGGCGTTCTTGCTGTCGCGGATCTCGGCAGCGATCTGATAGGGCTTGGCGCGCCGGTTGGGGGCGTTCACAAGGGCCAGGATGCTCTTGATCACCTGTGAGTCCGGGTCGTCGCCTTCGGGCGACAGCACGATGACGGAGCGCGATGTCTCCGGGTTGACGATGTTCAGGTCGTAGAGATCGGTCGGATCGCCGCTGCGGCAGATGATCCTGGTGTTCTTGAGGTCGGCCACCTTCGTGGCGATCTCGTCCTCCATCTCCACCTTGTCCTTGTGGGCCATGATGACGATGCGCGGCTTCTTGCGGCTGGTGTTGGCGATGACCAGTTCGGAAATCACGTCGAAGATCGAAGGGGACCAGTTGAGGATGATCGTGTGGTCGTTTTCCAACACCTGCGAGCGGCCCTTGCGCAGCTCCTCAAGCTTGTTTTCAAGACCGGAACTGAGCACGCCGATCAAGGCCGAGAACACGAAAATGCCGGCAATCGTGACGAACAGGGACACGCCGCGAAAGCCCCAGCCGAGGTCGCCACCCATGGCGCCGGCATCCATGGTGCGCATGAGCGATTCCCAGGTGCCTTCGATAAAGCTTACCGGTTCGCCACCGTCCGGTGCGATCTTGGTGATGGCGAGAAAGGCACCGGCAACGATGATGACGATGAGTGAAATGACGGTTAGCCAGCCGATCAGCGCAATCGGTCCCGCGGCCATGCTCTTGTCGAACTCATAGCGCAGCCGCGCGCCCCATGACGTATTCTTGTTCATCGATTCCCCTCGGCCCCGCTTATGCGCTTTGCATCCGCATTTGCAGATATTCCTAATATATTCAACAGGTTTGGCTGGATGAGCGCCAATCCGCCCAGTAATGGTCATCTGCCCGTCCGGCTATCTATTCACATGACGCTTGCGGCTGGCTGTTTATTCTCCAGGGGAGAAAGGCGTTCGACTTTTGCCTGTGTTTGTCTAAAGTCGCCTCGATTGCATCCGGAAACTRCCGATGACCCTTCGCCTTGCCACCTTCAATATCGAAAACCTGATGAGCCGGTTCGATTTCTCCGGCTTTCGCAACCACCTGAAGCGGGATCGCGTTCTCGGGCTGTTCGACGTCAGGAGCGAGGCGGAATACCAGCGGCTGGAGGAAGCCCGCACGATCGCCAACACCGATGATACAAGGCAGATGTCGGCGTTGGCCATTGCCGATTGCGACGCCGATATCCTTTGCCTGCAGGAAGCCGACAACATGGCGGCGCTGCAAGCCTTTGAATACGGCTATCTCTTCCGCATGGTCGGCAACGGCTATAGGCAGAAATATCTGATCGAGGGCAATGACAGCCGTGGCATCGACGTTGCCGTTCTGGTGCGCGAGGAAACCCGCGACGGCCAGAAGATCGAGTGCATCGACGTCAAATCCCATGCCGGCGTTACCTATGCCGATTTCAATCTGTTCAACGATGCATTGGGTGCAACCAATGTGCCGGGCGACCGCATTTTCAAACGGGATTGCCTGGAGCTCGATTTCCGCATCGGCGGGCGGCCGTTCACGCTGTTCGTCGTGCATTTCAAGTCGATGGGCCCGGCGCGCGAAGGGTTGGACGGACGCACGGCGACGATGCCGGTGCGAGCCGCGGAAGCCGCGGCCGTCCGCCGTATCGTCGAGAACCGCTTCGGGGCAGGCAATCTGGACGGCAAGATGTTCGCCATCTGCGGTGACATGAACGATTATCAGGAGCGCGTCGATGTGCTCGGCGACCGGCGCAACGGCTACAGTTTCGTGCCCCGGCAGGAAGCGGCAAGCGCGCTGGATGTGCTCAGCCATGACGGTTTTGTCGAGAACGTCATGCGACGGCGGCCGGAACTCGACCGCTGGACATTGTTCCACAGCCGTGGACCGGAGGAGCGGCACCTTTGCCAGCTTGACTATATCTGGCTGTCGCAGGCCTTGGCCAAGCGCAATCCGGCAAGCGTGCCGGAGATTATCCGCGGTGGCCAGCCCTATCGGACGATCTTCCCGACGGGGCAGGAGGTCGAGCGCTATCCGAGAACCGGCTGGGATCGTCCCAAGGCTTCCGATCATTGCCCGGTCGTCATCTCGCTGAATGTATGAAACGTCCAAGGCAGCATCCATGTCGCAACTCATCAGTACGACCTCCGAATGGCCCGTCGAACGTGTGATTTTCCCCGTCAGCCGCATTGATGTCAGGGTGGCCGATGAGCCGCATCCCTATTCACACAGCCATAGGACCGAGATCGCCGCCAACTGGGAGCGGGAGATTGCCGCGAATCCTGCCCTCTATGACGGCCGCATGCTTTTGATGCGCGCGCTTGAGATGCGGGACGGCGCGATTTCGGGTGAATGTCACGCCGTGCCATTTTCTGCGTTTCTGCTGTGGCGCAAGACCCGGCCCGCCGGCTTGGCCATCCATCTGTTCGGCCTGCCGGTCATCGTTTCCTCCGATGGTGCCGTGATTGCCATTCGCATGGCCCAGCACACGGCCAATCCGGGGCGCGTCTATTGTGCTGCAGGTTCGATGGACCCTGAGGATATCCTCGACGGACATTGCGATCTCGAAGGCAACATGGCGCGCGAAGTGCTGGAGGAAACCGGGCTGTCGCTGTCGGAGGCGAGGACCGTGTCCGGGTACCATGGCTTGCACGATCAGGGCGCCGTCACGATTTTTCGCGCCTACCATTTTGCCGATACCGCCGCGGAGCTGATCGAACGAATCGCTGCCCATATCGTTGTTGATCCCGAACCGGAAATCGACGCCGCCATTGCCATTCGCACCGCCGACCCCGGGCAGTACCCCTATCCGCCTTTCATGCCGCCAATCCTGGAATGGGTCTTCAATAGGATAAGGTGACGTTTTTGCGCTTGCCGCGGGCTATCCGCCATGCAAGGTCTGATGGCGGAAAACAGCAAAGGGAGACCCTGGTGGCGCGGCGCTATGCAATCTACGACGTTTTCACCGCCAACAGGCTGGAGGGAAATCCGCTCGCCGTTGTCTTCGATGGCGAGGGCCTGAGCGACGCAGCGATGCAGGCGATCGCCGGCGAGCTCAACCTGTCGGAAACGGTGTTCCTCCTAAAGCCTGAAAAAACCGGGCATGCGGCAAGGTTGCGTATTTTCACCCCCGGCTATGAATTGCCCTTCGCGGGTCATCCGACGGTGGGGGCTGCGATCGCGCTGGCCGAGGATGGGCGTGATTCCGAAGGTAAGGACTATGATCTGGTCCAGATGCTTGAGGAAAATGTCGGTCCGGTGCGCTGTGCCGTGCGCGGCAGATCAGGGGAGGCAACCTTCGCCGAATTCGACGTGCCGCGCAAATCGATGCGGCTTGATGCCAAATTCGAAAAGCAGGCGATTGCCGACGCGTTCGGCCTGAAGGCGACGCAGATCGGTTTCGAAAACCATGTGCCTTCGTTCTGGAGCGCCGGGGTGCCCTTCGTGATGATCCCTGTTCACGATGTCAGTGCGGCAGGCGCCGTGGAGTTCGATGCCGCCCAGTGGGAACAGATCACTCCGATTGCCGAGGGGCGGCTCGCAGCTGCCTATATCTACTGCCGCGGCGGCGTCAATCACGTCGCCCGCTTCCATGCCCGCATGTTCGCCCCGGCGATGGGCATTGTCGAGGACCCGGCGACGGGCGCTGCGGTCGCGGCCTTTTCCGGCGCGATCCACTGTTTCGACCAGCTGATCGACGGACATCATCCGTTCCTGATCGAGCAGGGCGTGGAGATGGGGCGCCCGTCGCTGCTGCACCTTCACATCGACGTCGCCGGCGGCGAAATCAGCACGGCCCGGATCGGCGGGCAGGCGGTGAAGATTGCGGCCGGCGAACTTTATCTTTGAAAAACAGCCTCTAAACAGCCCACACAGATTTTTTTGAGAAATCCGAAAGAAAATCGCTCGGGGAACTAGACAAGCCCGCCGAACGCCATTATACGCCCCATCAGACCGCAGCAATGTGGTTCTGGAGACCGCAGCGAAGCGGTTCTGGCGGGTGATTAGCTCAGTTGGTAGAGCAGCTGACTCTTAATCAGCGGGTCGTAGGTTCGAACCCTACATCACCCACCATTCTTTCTTCACGATATCAATAGGTTGCGCTGACTTGATAAGTCAGCGGGCAAAACACAGGACCCCCTCGCGATCACATTAGATCACGCGGGGTAAGTATCTGTTTTCGTGTTCCTTTTTCATTCGCCGTCAACGCAATTGTGGATGACCGGATTCTTCCGACACCCGTCTGCCGACGCTAGATCGCCTTCGGTTCAAAACCGAGGAGTTGGGCGACGGCCGGAATCGAACGGCACTTCGTGAATACTCGTATTTCATGCTTTGCCGCGACAGGGGACCCGCATCGAGTTCGGCTTCAAGTATCCCCTAAAGGTGCGATCGCTATAAAGCGCCGCGCGGGCGATCTCCAACGTCCTCGGCATTTCGCTGCATTGTGGGAACAACAGAGACCGACTTCACGTTTTGAAATGAACGGTCACCGAAAATGAGTTCCCATTCTGTGCCAGTGCGGTCATGTCTGTGTGAAAGCTCGTATGAGCCATTGCTCGACGACACAAGGATCAAAGAGCCGACAGCATGGAAAATCCGGTTGCACTGAATCGTCTTTCCGAGAACACGGTCTTCCGCAAAGGCGATGTTTTCGTACTCTTCGGCGAACTGTTCGGCCGCGGATACGCCACCGGCTTGCTCGACGAAGCCAGGCGGGCTGGAATGGAGATCGTGGGGATCACCGTCGGGCGGCGCGACGAGAACAACGCGCTGCGGCAGCTCGACGCCGAGGAACTGTCTTCGGCGGAGGCCCGGCTGGGCGGCAGGATCATCAACATACCTCTTATGGCGGGTTTCGATCTCGATGCGCCCGCAGACGGCCCAACGCCCACCGATCTCCTGGCAAAGATGACGCTTGAGAGCTGGGAACGCGACAAGCTCGACTGGGACTATGTCAGGCAATGCCGCGACATCGCCACTGCGCGTTTTACCGAGTCACTTTCAAAGGTCATGGCCGTTCTCGACGGAATGATCGCCGCTGGCCGCAATGTTTTCTTCGCCCACACAATGGCCGGGGGCATCCCGAAGGCGAAGGTATTCTTGGTCGTTGCCAATCGCATCTACAAGGGGACCGGAAGCCGCCACATGTCGTCGCAGACCTTGCTCGACAGTGACATGGGAAAACTCATCCTGCAGAATTTTGACGACGTCTCCGCAAACACCTTTCGCCATCTCATTGATTTCAGCGCGGCGATCCGCGAGCGCGTGGAAGCTTCGGGCGGTCAAGTGCGATATACGGCCTACGGTTACCACGGATCGGCGGTCCTGATTGACGGAAGCTATCGTTGGCAGACCTACACCAACTACACCCAGGGTTATGCGAAGAGGCGGCTCGAAGGCATTGCAGAGGAAGCCTGGGCGACAGGGATCAAGGCAACTGTCTATAACTGTCCCGAAATCCGGACCAATTCGTCCGACGTGTTCACGGGTATCGAGCTGCCCCTGATACCGCTGCTGCTTGCGTTGAAGAAGGAAAACGGTGGTCAATGGGCAGACGAACAGTGGCAGGCCTGCCAGCAGCTTCTGGCAGACGGCTTAACCATGAAGGATGTGTTTCGGAAGATCACCGACATGCAGGCCAGCGAGGTCATGCGTCCGTTCTATGACTTTTCGGCATGGCCCATGGCAAATAGCCAGGCACAGGCCGATCTGACCATCGGCACGTCCAACGAGATCACCCAGATGCATCGGGATAGCAAGTTGATGATCAGCGACCTCCTGAGCGGTCTCGTTGTGAAGGCAACCGGGCAGCTGATTTTTGGCGAATCTTCAGAACCCTCCGGTCCCGTCCTGTGGCTCAACCACGATATCGTGGCGCGGCGCCTTAACGCTTCCCACCCGCATTCGACGTCTCCTCAGGGAACGGAATCCTCGCACCTTGAGATGGCGTGACGGCTTCCCAGCTTAGCTTGGAAGCTGGGTGTCTTGGCCATGAAGCGACGAATGTTGCGGCAGGAGTTTCGTTGCGGACGTAGCACCGTCAGCGACTACTTTGCTTGTTTCCTTCCAAGCTTTTCTTCAATGCCGCCATTATGTCGATGACATTGTCGACCCCTGAAGGCTTTTTGTTCGCTGCCTTCGCGGGTTTTTTCATCGTCTTCTTCTTCGTGGCTATGAGTTCGAGATATCGATCCTGAATGGGATCAGTGATCGGAGACCATTCCTTCGTCTGCTTCTTGATCAGTTGCTTCATCAAGGGAGCAAGCCCGCCCTCGGGCTTCGCCTTGATGCCTGAGAAGTATTCCTCCTCGGGCCTCACCTCATCACCGTAGCGAAGTGTCCACAGGACAATGCCCTCGTCGCGGGGTTCGAGCATGACCGCGCGCTCCCGGTGGCCGAATACCAGACGGGAAATCCCAACCACGTTTTCTGCCCGCATAGCGTCGCGGATCACGGCGAACGCGTCTTCTCCAACCTTGTCGTTCGGAACGAGGTAATGGGGCTTGTCAAGCCAAATCCATTCGATGGACTCGCGCGGCGTGAACATCTCGATTTCGATTGTCCGGACGCTATCGAGTGCCACCGCATCAAGCTCCTCCTCCTCGAGCATTATGTATTCGCCGTCGCCGCGCTCATATCCCTTCACCTGGTCTTCTGTGTTGACCTCCTTGCCTGTGACGTTATCGACGTAGCGAGACGCCACACGATTTCCGGTTGCCCGGTTCATCGTGTGGAAGCGCACCTTTTCGGTGTCGCTGGTGGCGGGTGACAAGGCCACGGCGCAGGTGACCAGCGAAAGTTTCAGATAGCCCTTCCAATGCGGCTTGATGGCGGCCATGGCTTAGCCCGCCTTCTTGCGCGCAGCCGGCCGGGGTGCCGGAACTGCCCGCTGCGCTGCTGCAGTGCGGGGTTTGGATGCGCGGGCTGATCCGAAGCCAGCGCTCATGCGCAGCGCTTCCATGAGGTTGCTCGAAGGCTCGGCTTTCGGCTGCTTCTTCACCTTGACAGCCCGACCTTCCATCTTCGCCTTCACGAGCTCGAGCAGAGCGGCGTCATAGCGATCATCGAACGTTCGCGGATCGAACAGCCCAGCCTTGGTCTTGATGATGTGCTTTGCCAGGTCGAGCATTTCGCCCTCGATCTTCAGCTTCGGTATTTCGGCAAAAGCCTCGTTTGCAGAGCGGACCTGATAGTCGAAGTTGAGAGTGGTCGCGATCAGTCCACCACCATGGGCGCGGATCAAAACCGTACGCAGCCGGCGAAAGAGCACGGCCTGGGCGAGCGCCCCGACATTGGATTCCTGCATTGCATCCCGGATCAAGACGAAGGTTTCTTCTCCGAGCCGATCAGGCAGGAGATAGTAAGGCTTGTCGAAGTAGAGATCGTCGATCTCGCCAAAGGGTACATAGGATTGGATGCGCAGCGTCTTGTCGCTTTGTGGAATCACCGCGGCGAGTTCATCCGGCTCGAACAGGACGTAGTGGCCGTCGTCGATTTCGAAGCCCTTGATCTGATCTTCGCGCTCCACAACCTTCCAAGTGTCGATATCGACATACTCCCGCTTTACGCGGTTGCCGGTTTCCCGATTGAGAGTGTTGAAGCTGACGCGCTCGGACGTCGAGGCGGCGCTATGCAGCGCCACCGGGCAACTGATCTCGGCAAACTTCAGGAAGCCCTTCCAAAGAGCACGTCCGAGCATGTTGATTTCTCCCGATGAACCCGGCTTCAACGTTGGGAGATTACGTTTGTTCCAGCTAATACGCGAATCAATTGTGGCTTTTGATCGACTGTCTATAGTAGGATGAACCTATCCACGAGTATTGCGTTAGAGGAGTCTGCTGCAGCAATCCCACGACAGGAGGGGAATGCCATGAACGCGAAACTCCACATCGACGGATCGTTTCAAGCCATGCGCCAGGCACTGGACGAGGCCAATCGCGAATTCGCGCGTACGGGCGCCGATCGTCACAGAGACGCCTTGCAGCACCTTGGTCGCATCATGATGAGCTCGATTGCCGAGATTATCGAGACTGACGGCGGCACGGACGGCTACCTCTACGGCCCGGACGGTATCGCCCAAGATATCGAGTCTTGCTACCACAAGCTGGTCCTGCAGGAGGAAGCTGATGAGCCCGACCTTACGCCGCGACAGTCCAGCCACGGGACGTTGAATCTCAGCCAACAGGGGATAGGGCGATGATTACGGGAACGGATCTGCTGCAGATTTCACTCGCTCGCGTGAACATGGATCGGACCGACCTTGAGGCGGCCGGCGTGATCGAGCGCGGCGAAGCGGGTGATAAAGCTTGGTCGAACTTCGGGCGGGATATGGACACCTTCATATTGAAGCTACCGGACTGGCGGCGCGCGGCATTGGCGACGGCGATCCAAGAACAAGCGAGCCGGCAAGGCCTCTCGAACTAGTCCTGAGTAATCGGCCGACCTTGCGTAACAGTCGCAAGTGCTTGCGTTGGCCGTTAGCGCCGCGCCGTTCACCTTACCAAATAACCCTAACGTTGGCTTTATCACACGCGACATGAAGGTTGTGGCAAGCTGCATGTGTCGGGCGAGGGGGCGTTCGGTGTATTTCAGTACGAAGGCATTTAGGCCCACGGTGGAAACAGCGTGGGCTGCCTCGCGTCCACGACGTGGGCATCGCAGGATCAAGCCGGACTCGCTGGTCATCCGTTCTAGGCAGAAATCGATCACCGTTCGGTCGAGTCGGACGTTTAGACGCTGGCCCCCACAAATCGCAGATGGCGATGACTCTTTTCACCTCGTTGGAACGTCGTTGTTGCGACCGTCGTCGGGCGGCCGGACTCGACCCAAATGAGGACTGAGAGATGGATCTGGAAGGAAAGCGAATGGTGGTTGTCGGCGGGAGCCGCGGCTTGGGGAGGGGGCTCGCCGAGGCATTTGTGGCTCGCGCGGCCGAAGTCACCGTGGTAGCCCGAAACGCGGCTGCCATGCAGGGGCCAGGCGAGCAACCGGCCGTCACCGCCATATCGGCTGATGCAACCGATGTCGATGCGGCATGGCGGATCATGGAGGAGACGCGACCCGATCTCGTCATCATGAATGCCGGTGCGGAACCGCCCATGGAACGGATCGACCGGATTGGCTGGGAGGCCTTCACGACCAACTGGAATGTGGACGTCAAGGCCGCGCTGCACTGGGTACAGGCCGCTCTGACGTTGCCGATGATGCCGGGCGGGCTTGTCGTCCTGGTTTCCAGCGGGGCCGCCGTGCAGGGGTCGCCGCTATCGGGCGGTTATGCGGGAGCCAAGCGCGCGCAGTGGTTCATTGCAAAATATGYCGAGAGCCTGTCGGCGGAACTCGGCCTGGGTCTGCGCTTCCGGGTCATCGTTCCCCGGCAGATGTTCGCCGGAACCGGTGTGGGCGATACCGGCATCGCGGCCTATGCCGCGGCGGCGGGTCGGACATTTGCCGAACAGGCCGCCACCTGGCCGGACATGACGCCGCAGGCTTTTGGCGATATGGTCGCTGACCTGATCGGCAGGACAGGCCTCGCCGAGGCCATGGTCTACGCAGTGCGTGGGGATACGGGTGTGACGGTCATCGAATGACAGAAGACGCTGCTCTCGAAGACGAAGAGAGGAAAACTCTGCTCGCAGCCCTGGCCAGGGAAGCGGACGCGCTTCGCCCCGAACTGCACCGCTATGCGGCTCGTCTGTTGGGGTCGGTGATCGATGGCGAGGATGTGATCCAGGACGCGTTTGCCAGGGTATTTGCGACGGCTGGCTCGATCCCGCCGGGCACGCCGCTGCGACCCTGGCTGTTTCGCATTGTCCACAATCGAGCCATAGATGCCCTGCGCCAGCGCAGTACGCGCCGATCGGAGCCTCTTGAGATGGCTTTCGATCTGGCCGATATCAGCGCCGTCGGTCCGGAGGACGCGCTGATCCGGCAGGACGCGGTGCGGGTCGCCCTGGGCCACTTTGCAGAATTGCCGGTGCCGCAACGCAGCGCGGTGATCCTCAAGGATGTGTTGGGAGAGTCACTTGCGGACATCGCAGCGCTGCTGGAACTGAGTGTCGATGCCGTCAAGGCCCATCTGTCGCGCGGTCGGACGAGATTGCGCGCCATCTCCGACGTGCGGTCCGAGGTTCCGCCACCGCCGAGTCCCGAGGTCCTGAACTTTGCAGCGCTCTTCAACGCCCGAGACTGGGACGCTTTGCGTCGCATGCTGGCGCAGGATGTTCGGCTTCGTCAGGCGCGCCGGCCGGAAATCTCTGACGCCGCCAATGTCGGTCGATTTTTCACCTTTTATGCCGAGTATCCACCGGTCAGGATCGAACCGGCTTGGCTGGAAGGCCGGGAAATATTGCTGGTATCAGCCGAACCGTCGGGCGGTCCTTCATATTTCATGCTGCTCGAATGGCTGGGGCAAAAGATAACGCTGATCCGCGACCATCGCTATGCGACCTATGTCATGGACGGTGCGGACGTTATGCTGGCCGCATCACGGTGACCGATATTGATTAGGACGCGCTTTCTCGAGGTCCAATTGCGGTCATTGGGGCCTTCAAACCGAAGTGAAGACGCCACCTTGCTTTGCGGTGGGCCGCTTTCCGCCCTGGTTCGGCCTCCCGGCCCGTTGCAAATGGCCCTCACGCGACTATTTTTGTATGCTTCGCCACCCTCCTGTCGGTGGCAGAGAAAAGCGCTCGGGAGCAAGTCATGTGCAGAAATATCAAGCCCCTGTTCAATTTTGATCCGCCAGCGACGAACGAGGAGATTCACGATGCAGCGCTTCAGTTCGTCCGCAAGGTGAGCGGAACAACCAAACCATCGAAACGCAATGAGGCTGCGTTCGAGCGTGCGGTTAACTCGGTCGCGGCATGCGCCCGCGAGCTGCTTGGAGCGCTGGAAACTTCTCAACCCCCTCGCGATCGCGAGGAAGTCGCCGCAAAGGCGCGCGCGAGAACAGCGGTCCGGTTCGCGTAAGGGGTCCTGTCACGGCCGCCGGCTCACCGAAGGGGGCAGGAAACTCAAAGCGGCCGTCGCTCAACCATATCGGCGCTTTGCGGCCTCTAGGTAAGAATGATTGTTGTCCCACTTCGACAAGACCGGCGTCGCCGTATGGAGATCACGCCGGTCAGACGCTTGTTGCGATTGACGGCCGACAGAGGGAGAACTTGAACCTCGCACATGTTGCGCACACCGTCATCAATATCCTCGTTCAAGCAATATTTGACATCTGCATCGCCGCCCAGGCCGTCGGCCAAGGCGTATTCGTGCTGCCGTTCAAAGGTAATGTAGCCGATCTCAGGCACCATCACGAATGGCTCAAATGTCTGGAACGCGGTCGCGGTCTGGTAGGCGGCGGTTGGCATATTGTCGCCAAAGTTTGTCTGCGTCGACCAGAGCGACTGACCGTCCCGCCGCAAATGGTCGCTCTTCGACTGCTTTGAGGCCACCATCAGGCCGGTTGCGGCCTGATGCTCCGGATTAACGGCCGGGAAGTGACCACTCTTCTTGATGTAGGAGGCCATGAGATAGGACATATCGTGTGTGCCGAGGGGGGCGCGGCTCACATATTGCACCCGAACGGCGCCCGTGCCACGGGGCTTCAGGTCCAGCATGTCGGCTGCCTTGCTGGAAACGTCGATGATGCGACCCCGATGAAACGGACCGCGATCGTTGACACGCACGATGAGCGAAGAACCGTTTTCAAGATTGGTCACTCGCACATAGCTGGGCAAGGGAAGGGTCGGATGCGCGGCGGAAAGGTGATCCGGGTCGTAAGTTTCGCCGTTTGCGGTCCTGCGCCCGCGAATCCTCGAGCCGTACCAGGAAGCGACCCCCTTCTTGTCGTAGTTCGGGTCTTCCTTCGGATAATAGCGCTTGCCTTTCACGACATAGGGCTTGCCGACCATATAGACGCCGCCGCCGTTGGGAACAGTCCTGCCGTGGGCCACCCGAGGGCTCGCCTTAACGCCGTGTACCCTTTCGAAAACATATCCTTTGCTGCGGTTTGTGTTCGGCGCTTGCGTGGTCGTACAGGCAGCACAACTGGCGCAAACCATCGTGATCGCCAGCCAACGCAAGGCTTTGACAGCCGTCCTTACATCAATAGCCATCCGTCCAACGCTAGCGACGGCCTTCCGTGCATCTGCGAGAGCCAGGCGGAATAGCAGTGGAGGCACGCGTCGATGCGTTGCTGCATTCTGGGGTCGGCCATTAATTCGCTCCTTTCATAATTGTAAAATCGGACCTGATACCAAAAGTTCCATTAGGACATGCGAACTTACACCGCCCTTCTGCTTCGGCCGGCGTTGGCAGCGCTATCGCGGAGGCCAACCCGCGACAGTGACAAGACTGCCACTTCGCCTCGACGCACGGAGCGGTTGCCGTGCAAATTGCCACGGCGCTTGGCTGGATCGTCGCAACTGGCGAAGAAAATCTTCACGATCGCCGCCACTCGAGGACCAGGCTGTGCAGAAATTCGTCGCCTCAGAGCGTGTCGATCAGTCCTCCGTCCACGCGCATGGAAGCCCCGGTCGTCGCGGATGCCAAAGGCGACGCCAGATAGGTTACGAGGTTGGCGATCTCCTCGACGCTTGCAGCTCGTTGGATGATCGAACTGCCACGATGCTTCTTGACGAAGTCCGCCGCGACCTCCTCGATCGACTTGCCCGTCTTCGCACGCTCTTCGGCAAGCATCGCTTCGACGCCTTCGGACAGTGTCGGGCCGGGGAGGACCGAGTTCACGGTAACGCCCGTACCAGCCATGCGCTTGGCGAGCCCGCGGGCAACCGCGATATCGGCGGTCTTGCTAACGCCGTAGTGAATCATCTCCACCGGAATGTTAAAGCCGGATTCCGACGCGATGAAGATGACGCGACCCCAGCCGACGTTCTGCATGCCGGGAAGGTAGGCACGTGAAAGCCTGACAGCCGACATGACGTTTACCTGCCAGTGGCGATCCCAGACCTCATCGTTCGCCTCGAAGAAGTCGAGCGGCTGGAAGATGCCCGCATTGTTGATCAGGATATCGACATGAGGAACCTTGGCGACGAGGGCGTCACACCCTTCGCCGGTGGCGACATCGGCTGCGACGGCGGCTACGGCGCCTCCGGCACCTTCACCTTTCAGGCGATCGGCGGCCTTGGCGGTCTTTTCTTGGGACCGTCCGTTGATCACCACGTCCGCGCCAGCCCACGCGAGCTGGCGGGCGATCGCGTAGCCGATGCCTTCGGTAGATCCAGTAATCAGAGCGGTCTTGCCTGCGAGGTCGATCTGCATCTGCTGCTCCTTTTGATGTTGGACAGAGAAGGTATGAACTAGCGGTCGGTCTCGCAACAGCCCAGCCGCCGATACCCGATCGAACCTCTGGAAGTCGATGGTCTGCTTCGCCATTGACCACGTCCGAAAAGCGCCAAAAGTGGTCATTGCGCACCCCCAAAAAATCTCTAATTTTCGATTTGTTTGGTGCCAGTCGGAACCCCTCGGGGTGCCGCCCCGATCGAACAAGCGCCAGCCTTGGATGAGGGAATCTAGTAATGCCGTACGAGGACGCTTACGGGCCGGTAGTGGATGTTCGCTCCTGGTTCGCTGTGCCAGAGCAAACCTGTGAACCTCCTGAATGGTCAAAGATGTTTGATGCCCTGTGCCATCAGGGCGATATCTATACTGCGTCCTATGCAGCCGTCCCGCATATTCTGGAGTACATTGCTAAGTCTGGGAGTGACTGGCAACCCTACGCTCTCATCGCATCCATCGAAGAAGCCCGCCTGCTCGGAAAGGCACCAGCGATTCCTGCTGAGCTAGAGGGAAATTACCACGACGCGATAACGACAGCCGTTAGCCTCGCCCTGCAAGCGTTTCCTCACGCTTCCGAACCCCTTCTAAGCAGGAGCATCATTGCATTGCTCTCGCTGGCTAAGGGGCAAATCTCTATAGCGACATTTTCCCTATTGGATGAGAGCGAGCAAGCAGACCTGTTGGCCATTTAAGATCGGGGAGTAACGACCAGAATACGCCCTCATAATGGTCATCGAGCCACCGGTCGCTGTTGCTGCAAAGCGGACGTGACGCAGTGACAACGCGGGTCGCAGTTGCGCCAAAAGCGGACGAAGCGTGACTGCCTCGCGGGCAATGCTGATAATCTCAAACAGTAAGGACGCCGCCCGGGCAGGGGCGGCGTCGCTTTTCTTTACCCGTCTATTGCGCGATTGGTTGGGTCGGCACCGCCTCATAGGGATTGCGTGGTGCGACTTCAACAGTGCGGGCTTTGCCTCCCGGCATGATCTCGAAGCGCAGATCGAAATCGACCATCGTTGAAGCGAGCTTGGCAAGCACGCTGATGTCGCCGTCCGCTTTGGCAGTTCTGTCGGCCAACTGGGCTTCGAGCTCACTCGGCTTCAGGTCACCAGATCACCTGTGCGCTCACCGAGTGGATCGAATTGTTGCCATAGCCTAGACGATTCCACTCGGCGCGCTCAGGCTGGGTCCGGCCCGCTGTGTCGGTGGCGCGCGCCCGCACGGCGAGCGGCCCCGTCTGCTCAAGTCGCGTGATGAGCTCCCACCATTGCCACGCAGAGGGCCGCCGTTCGCCAACGAGCCGCGCCTCGCGCCACGGGCCGTCATTTAGGCTTACCTCGACCTTGGAAATGCTCCCGGCGCCAGACCAGGCGACGCCACGAATCGCGGTTTCACCGCGCGGCAGGCTCTCCCCCTGATCGGGCGAAGCGATCAGCGCCCGCACATTCATGAGCGTCACCGGCGCACGCCCGTCGCGCCCATTCCGCACCCAGTGGTACCAGTACTTCTCCGTCTGATAGTGGGCCTCACAGGGCTCGTCGGTAACGATGATCTCGGTCAGCCACTTGACGGACGCTACCGCATACCAGCCAGGCACGATCAGCCGCAGCGGGTATCCGTGGGGCGACGACAGTGGCTCGCCGTTCATCTCGTAGGCGAGCAGCGCTCCTGTTTTTCGGATCTGGTCGAAGGTGAGGCCGCGTTCGAAACGGATCGGCGCATCATGACCCTCGAGGAGCCCGCCGTCCGCACCACGGAACATGAGCTGCGTCGCGCCGGATCGCATGCCTGCTCGTTCGATCACCTCTATCAGGGGAACGCCGGTCCATTCGGCGGTGCTGACGGCGCCCAAGCCCCAGGCCTCGCCGGGCACCTCCGGATCGAACAGGCTGCGGCCGTTGCCTGCGCATTCGAGGGTCACCACGAGGCTTTCGGCGTGAAGATTGTGAAGGTCCCTCATGCTCAGGCTCAGGGGCCTTTCGACCAACCCGCCGACCGAGAGTCGATAGCGCTCGCCATCGAGCCTCGGAATATCGAAGTGGTTACGCAGGTAGAATCGGCCGTTGGGCATGACTGCCCCGCCCGCGAGGTCAGGCACCGACGTCTCGCCGTTCAGCGGATAGGCGCGATGAACGACAAGTCCGGCCTCGACGGCGTCCTGGCAAGCGTCGGCCGGATCGAGCAACGCGGCCGAAACGTCCACCGGGGGCGCTTCGCAGCCACCACTTGCGACCACCCCGGCGCAGGTCGACGCCGCCATCACTTCGACCGCGCCGACTTGACGGAACGGCGTCAAGAACGCCTGGAGAACGGCCTCATCCGCCGCCTCGACGATGAAGAACAGCGAATGGGCACCGCGAACGACGGCCTCGCCCTTTATAACCACGCCATGGCGAGCGGCGTTCGGCCGGCTCAAATGGTTCAGCAGCATCGCGCCCTTGGCCGGATCGCGCGCGGGGCATGTTTCTGGCGAATGCTGATGGTGCACAATGAACAGAGGCATTGGTAATCTCCACTCCGTAGGGCTGTGCTACTCTACACCAGAGCTGGGCCGTGTCTCGCAAGTTGCACTTCATTCGCCCGATTCGTCGATGAATGGGTGACCGCAATTGGTCTACGACCCGCGGCACGCACTCGGCAACGCGCCGTCATTTCGGCCAGTCACACCACCTGCTGACGTTCCTGAAAGCCGTCTGTTCGCTTCGCCAGTGTGGTCACGTCCGGAACGCGCCGATATTGCTGAAAACTCCTGAGAAGTGGCGCTGGGGCGCATTCACCTGACGCTCATAGGAATGATGATCCGGCCCGCTGCAAATTTGGCGTCTTCCGACGGTTTGCCGCTGGGCCGATCTTCCGATAATGAACGTTCCAACCGTCATCGCACCGGAGGAACAGTCATGGAATATCGCCGCCTTGGAAAATCAGGCCTGCAGGTCAGCGAGTTTTCGTTCGGCTCCTGGGTCACGTTCGGCAAGCAGGTCGATGGTGGCGACGCCGTGAGCTTGATGGCGCATGCCTATGACAATGGCATCAATTTTTTCGACAATGCCGAAGGCTACGAGAGCGGCAATTCCGAGATCGTCATGGGCCAGGCGCTCAAGACCTTGGCCTGGAGCCGCGATAGTTTCATCGTGTCCAGCAAGGTGTTCTGGGGTGGCGAGAAACCGACGCAGCGAGGGCTGTCCCGCAAACATGTCACCGACGCGGCACATGCCGCTCTGAAACGTCTGCAGGTGGATTATCTCGATCTGTATTTCTGCCATCGCCCGGACATCGACACGCCGATAGAGGAGACGGTTCGCGCCATGCATGACCTCGTAGCCCAGGGGAAGGTCCTTTACTGGGGCACATCGGAATGGTCGGCCCAGCAGTTGACCGAGGCCTATGCCGTGGCGCGCGATCTCCGCATCACGCCGCCGACCATGGAGCAGCCGCAATACAATCTCTTCGAGCGCCAAAAGGTCGAGGCCGACTACCTTCCGCTTTACGACCTGATGGGCCTGGGGACGACGATCTGGTCGCCGCTGGCCTCGGGCATCCTGACCGGAAAATACAACAAGGACATGCCGAACGACAGCCGCCTGAATCTTCCCGGCTACGAATGGTTGAAGGAAAAATGGTCGAGCGAAGCTGGCCGTGCGCAGCTTGGCAAAGTCAGGGAATTGACGGCACTCGCGGATGAGATCGGCCTTTCGATGACCCATCTCGCACTGCTCTGGTGCCTTTCAAACCGCAACGTATCGACCGTCATCCTCGGTGCCTCGCGCAAGAGCCAGTTGGAAGACAACCTGGCTGCGCTGGATAACAAGGACAAACTGACGCCAGAGGTCCTGGCACGCATCGAAGAGATCGTTGGAAACAAGCCACCGGCTCCGCAACGGTTTTGAACCGGGAGCGCCTGGTGCGCCCATGAAAAAAGGCCGGGCAAAATTTGCACCGACCTTCCACGATCTGCCTCTACGACACCCGCCAGTGCATCCGTGGTCGGGGCGGAGACAAATTTCTCGCTGATCACAGTATTGGAGACCGTATGTGCTGATCTCAAGGCGTCGCCTCGCGTTTATGCTGACGCTACTCGACAAGCGGTACCCCGGTGAAGATAAGTTTTGCCATTGCTGTGCTATTGGAATGCTCCCTGGATAGGAACCAGCATGAACGACGACAACGTTGTAAAATTTCAGCGCCCGAAGCCGAAGAAGCAGCCACGAACAGTTTCTTCTGGACAGAGAAAGGCCCTGATCTGGTTCGCCGTGATAGCGGGCCTCCTATTGGTATGGGCTTACTATCAGTACGTTGCCGTACTGCCAGGCCAGTGATTCCTGTCTGAGGATCAAGCTACCCAGCGGCTATCGTCTGCCAAAAGTGCCTTGAGGTTTTCGTTTTCGCCAGGCTGTTATTCACCGGAACCGGATAGTGGTTTGAGCGAATTCTGCAACTGTCAGCCAACCGATTTGGATGGACGACCTATCCCCCCGCCAAATGTAACCTCTGACATCAGGCTGAATTCGTGGCCATGATGGGTGATCCTACGGTCGCGACAAGCCTGACGATATCTGCCTGCCGGGCGGTGTCTGTTTTGGCGAATATCCGGCTCAGATGAGTCTTCAGTGTGTTCTCACTGATATCAAGCACCGCGGCACATTGCGGCGCTGTCAGTCCCTTGCCGATCTGCAAGACCACGCGCGCCTCCGCCGGCGTCAGGTCGTAGAGCGTGATCAGGACGTCTTCGGGCGGCGGTGAGGCCGCCGTCGTTGTGGATATGAACACTGCGGCGCATGCCGGGCGAAAAGCCGCCCGCGCGGTTCCTTCGCTAAGCGGCAAGACGTACGCGACGGCAGGCGGCTGGCCCGGAGCAGAAATGGGCAAGCCGATGCCGCGCGACCCCAGCGACGTTTCGGCTCGCGCAGCAGCAGCAATGGCATCCAGCAGGGCACGCGCCACCACCGGCGTTTGCGCCTGCAGAACGCCATTTCGTATGCGAAGCGGCATTTGTGCCGCGAGTATGCGCTCGGCATGAGCATTGGCGTGGAGAACTGCACCGTCCGCGCCGGTGAGGATAACGGGCACGGCCAGACTGTCGAGCGCGCCTCGATAAAGCCCTGCTGTCACGCGGGTCTGATCGAGCAGATCACCGATTAGCGATGCCCGGCGCAGGTGCGGCGAGAGTAATGCCAGAAACCGCTGCTCCTCGGCGCTGATCGGCGGACGGTCCGCCCACGTCGTCGTGCTGAACAGGCCGATGCGATCCGGTGTGTGCACGAATTTCGTCGTGCAGCCTTCACGCAACCCTTGAGGCTTTGCCCATTCCTGAAAAAATGCCGAGCGCTCCAGTTCTGCCTCGCTGACCACAGACAGCGTTGTCAACGGCAGGTCGATATCGCCCATCACCGCCGCCTTGAGGCCGGGGATCTGATCAAGCTCGTAATCCTGAAGGGCGCGCATCTGCGCATGGTCCCAGGGGGAGTGGGCTGCGAACCTGCCACGGCTATCCGTGATTCTGGTCAGCGCGATCGTCGTGTAGGCCGCATCGATCGTCTGGGTGATGCGGGTCATGACCCCGCCCCAACCCTCGGGGCTCAAAGCACAATCGTAGATATCTCCGATAATCGAAGACAGTGTTTCGTCGTCCAGTCTTTTCATCCTGCCCCATCTCCACGCCCGCAATGCCCGTCATCACTGACGACAGTGTCAAGATCTTCTGGCGCATGCAAATGAACGTTTTCCAGAACAGTCAGAATAGGTCGATCGAACGTGGTCAAGCATCATACGGGCGGTTAACGGCAGGGAGTTCGTCGGGCTTTAAAAGCGCGGTCTCGAGGTTCGCCGTTGTCACCAATCTGATTGGCCAAGCTGATCCCGGTGACGCGGAAACCACCAGCCTGATAGACATGCTGGTGCATGTCCGCCACTACCCACAGCTTGATCTCGTTATACCCGTGGGTATGCCGCGTCGTCTCCAAGGCGATCAAAGCACGCTGGCCTTGGCCTTTTCCCCTTTGCTTCGGCAGGATGCAGAAATCGCAGATGAAGACAGAACGCTGCTTGTCGTCGCGACAGCGTCCTGCCAGCGCCAGTCTGCCGGTAAAAAATACGCTGTGATGCGCAGGATTCGCGAAAAGTCATGCTTTTGGGTGACGACACGCAAGGCCGGCAAGGTTTAACGAACCGGTCAAGTGACAACGGTTGAGACCATGAGCCACGATAACTCGATCGACTGCAAGTCTGACCAGCGGCGCACTAGCCGTCGATTTTCCTGTCCCTGTCATCGCATCTTTTGGAGATCCGCATGGGTGAGCATTATTCGGCCCGATTGCCG